>JAXDMK010000086.1:0-3147 GCA_034666105.1 Actinomycetota bacterium
ACGAGGACGAGGCCGCCGAGTCCGAAGCCGCCGTCCGCCGGGCCGACACCCGCCTCGCCGCCGCCGACCGCGGGGGCCGCTAGCGCGGTCTTTCGCCGCCAGCTGCGCGCCCGCTCCCATTTTGCGCGGATTTGTACGTCAGGGGTACGAATGCGTCCACAATCGTTCGTGTCTCTAGCGCGTGGTTCACTTTTCGGCGTGAATCCGATCGATGTCGCCGTGGCCCAAATGGCCGCTCGGCAGCGCAGCCTGGTCCATCGCGACCAGGCGCTCGCCCTTGGTATGACGGTTCGCCAGTTCCAGGCCCGGACGCAGTCGGGCCTGTACGTTCGGATGCAACCCAACGTGGTCCGCCTCGCGGGGGCGCCCGTCACCTGGGAGCAGCGGGTGCTGGCGGCGTGCCTCTCGGCCGGGCGCGGGGCTGCGGCGTCGCACCGAAGCGCGGCTCTCCTCTGGGGCTTCCGGGGTATCGAACAGGCGCCGGTCGAGGTCATGGTGCCAGTCGATCGGCGGCCGCGGCTCGCGGAGGTGGTGTTGCACCGCTCGGCGGCTGAGCTCACCGTGCACCGAGCCATACCCGTCACGACGCCGGCGGCGACCCTGGTCGTGCTCGGGTCCGTCGTCGATGCCGCCGCAGTGGAGTCTGCCGTCGAGGACGCCATACTCCGGCGACTGACCACGCCTCTCCGTCTGGTCCAATCGCTCGAAAGACTCGGGGCGCGGGGGCGGAACGGGTCGGCCACCCTCCGGCGGGTGTTGGACGAGCGGGGGGACGGAGCGCCCACCGAGAGCGTGCTCGAGGACATGACGATGCGGTTGCTGCGCCGGGCGGGGATGGGGGAGTTCGAGCGGCAGTACTGGGTGGCGGGCGTGCGGCTCGACTTCGCCTACCCGGAGAGGAAGCTTGGGATCGAGGTCAACGGACGCGCATTCCACTCGCGCGCCGACGACCTGCAGCGGAACTGCCGGAAGCTCAACCGGCTGATCGCCCTCGGGTGGCGGGTGTTGCAGTTCACGTGGACCGACGTCCGCTACCGGCCCGACCAGGTGCTGGACGCGCTCGGCGCGGTGGCGGCCTGACCGTGCCCCGGCTCCGACTGGGCGTGGTCCTGCTCGTCCCCTCACCCGTCGACCGGGAGATCGACGCCCTCCGGCGGGCGGTGGGCGACGGCACCTACGGACGGGTCCCGGCCCACCTCACCCTGGTCCCGCCGGTCAACGTGCGCGACGACCGGATGGACGACGCCCTCGTCCTCCTGCGGGAGGCGGCGGGCGCGACCCGTCCCTTCCGGGTGGAGCTGGGGGCGCCCACCACCTTCCTGCCCGACAACCCTGTCCTCTACCTCCCCGTCCGCTCGGGGGCCGACGAGGTGCTGGTGGCGCGGGACCGGGTCTTCCGCGACCCCTTCGCCCGTCCCCTCACCTGGCCCTTCGTCCCCCACGTGACGGTGGCCGACGAGATGTCGCCCGAGCGCATCGTGGCTGCCCAGGAGGCGCTGTCGGCCTTCCACACCGCCATCGACTTCGACCGGGTGCACCTGCTGGAGGAGGGTCCGGGGCGGGTGTGGGGCCCGATCGCCGACTTCCCCTTCGCCCCCCCGGCGGTCATCGGGCGCGGTGGCATCCCGGTGGAGCTCACCGTCACCGACCAGGCCGACCCCTCGGCGGACGGGTTCCTGCGCCAGCGGCGGGAGTGCGTCACCGTCACCGCCCGGCGGGACGGGCAGGTGGTCGGCGTGGCCCAGGGATGGGCCGACGGGCAGGCGGCCAGGCTGAGCGACGTGGTGGTGGCCGACGGCGAGCGTGCCCTGGGCACCGACGACCACCTGGTGGCGGCCTTCGACTCGTGGGCCGCCAAGCGCGGCGTATGGCGCCATGCGGGGGATGGGTAGAGGGTGCCGACGAGGCCTGTGTCCGAACGTCGCCCCCTCCTGGTCGCCCTGGCCCTGGCCGTGGCCGTGCTCTTCGCCGCGGCCGCTCCCGTGGGCGCGGATTCGGCGCCCCTGCCGTCCACGGTGCCGCCCCCGACCCTCCCGCCCCGGACGCTGCCGACCACGACCACCCTCCCCGTCGTCGACACCCAGCCACCGCCCACGTCGCCCCAGGTGACTTTGGGGCCCCCTCCGGGCGACGGCGGCGTACCGGCGGTCGACAACCCGACCACCACGTCCCCGGTCGCCGGCTCACCGCCCGACGGGTCCCCGGCAGGCGATGCCCCGGTGGGCGACGGCGGCGTCGGGTCGCCCGACGCGCCCAAGATGGGCGACGACGCGGTGGCGCTCATCCTCGACGACCGCATCCGCAGCGGCGCCAGCAGCACGGCCGCCCTCCTCGACGCCCTCCGGCCCCTGACCGCGCTCGGATTCAGCGAGCAGGAGGCGTTCATGACGGGCATGGGACGGTTCCCGGTGGGGGGCCTGGCCACGTGGAGCGACGACTTCCACGACCCCCGGTACAACCCCACCCCCCACCTCCACCAGGGCAACGACATCTGGACCGCCTTCGACACCCCGGTGCGCTCGCCGGCCGACGGCGTGGTCTCGTTCACCGACGAGGTGGTCGGGGGCAAGTCGGCCTACGTCACCACGCCCGACGGCACCTACTACTACATGACCCATCTGGACGGGTTCCCCACCGACCTGTCCAGCGGCATGTCCGTCGCCCAGGGCCGGCTGGTGGGTTACGCGGGCGCCACCGGCAACGCCGCCGGCGGTCCGCCCCACGTGCACTTCGAGATCCATCCCGGGGGCGGGGGGGCGGTCAATCCCAAGCCCATCCTCGACCAGTGGGTGGCCGACGCGCTGACCGCGGCCCGTACCCAGGTGGTCGAGAAGCGCGACGCCAACCCCCGGGTGCTGCTGGCCACCGGGGAGCTGCGCCGCTTCGACGTGCCGTCGGCGGCGACGTCGGAACGGGCGGCCAAGAGCCCGCTGCTGTGGTCGGCGTCGGTGAGCCCGGGCGGCGCCGTCCTGCGCCTGGCCGAGGTGGAGGCCACCCGCATGGCCCTCCGGGTAGACTGGAGTCGGAGGGCGCAGCTGGCCCAGGCCAACGCCGTCGACCGCCACCGGGCCCAACAACGGGCGATGAACCTGCTCTCCCGGCTCACCCCGGCCGGACTACGACCCGTCCTCGACGGCGGCACCGCCT
>JAXDMK010000087.1:0-7212 GCA_034666105.1 Actinomycetota bacterium
CGAGCCTACCCGGCACCTCCCATTCCAAGACCCGGAACCCGCCCAGTCCCGACGGGTCGGTGAGGGCGGCCGCCTCCGTCACCCGGCTGCGGGCCTTGAGCGCCTGGAGGTCGCCGATGTGGGCCCGGGCCTGCCACTCGTCCCTCGCGGCCGCCACCAGGTCGTCGAGGCCGTGGGCGCGCAGGAACTCGGCCTGGGACCGGTCCGTCGTCGGTCGCGGGAGCTGGTCGACCGCCACCTCGCAGGTGATGTCGGCCGAGCCCAGGTCGTGGAGGGGATGGCCGGCCCGCCCGTGGCCCCGGTAGGTGCGGACCCACTCGGTCCAGGGCCGCGACGCCATGGAGGCGGTCGTATCGGCGTAGTCGAAGACGATGACCCGTCCCCGCCGGAGGCTGCCGATCGCTGCCGCCACCCATTCCCGAGCACGGTCCTGCACCGGGATGCGTGCGCCCACCGCCGCGCCGGCAGGCCCGTCGGCGGATGCCGGGACCAGCACCTCCGACAGATTCTCGTCGACGAACACCTCCTCCCACCCCTCGGCCGTCCGCTCGAGCAGACGGAACGGGAGGTTGTCGAGCAGCTCGTTGGCCAGCACGACGCCGTCGAAGGGGCCCGCCGGCAGCTCGTCCCGCACCTCGGCCCGGTCGCCCAGACGTTCGGCGGCGACCGTCCGCAACGCCGCCGAACGCTCCACCGCCACGTAGCGGATGGCCGCCGGCAGCCCCGTCCCCAGGATCGACGCGGCGAGGGTGCCCCGGCCCGCCCCCGCCTCCACGACCGTGAACGGCTCCGGGCGGCCCAGCTCCTCCCACCACGTCACGACCGCCCCCGCCAGCACCGCGCCGAACAAGAGTCCGACCTCGGGACTGGTGATGAAGTCGGCCCCCGCCCGCCCCGCCCCCCGCCCGCCCGAGTAGAAGCCGCCGTCGGGGCCGTAGAGCGCCTGCTCGACCACCTCGTCGAACCGCAGCAGCCTCCCGGCGGCCACGGCCGGGGCTACCTCGTCAGCGATGCGAGGTCGCCGAGGTGCCCGAACAGCTGCGGGTAGATGCCGACCACGACCACGACGACGACCGTGATCCCGAGGGCGGTCACCAGCGGCGTCGGCACCCTGATGGGCGTGCGGTCGCCGTCGGGCACCGGGCTCATCCACATCTGGCGGGCGATGTTGGCGTAGTAGAAGAGGGCGATCACCGAGTTGACGGCCGCCACCACGCCCAGGGCGATCGCCCACGGGGTGCCGGCGTCGAGCACGGCACGGAACACGAAGATCTTGGCCCACGCCCCGGCCAGGGGCGGGATGCCGGCCAGCGAGAACAGGAAGATCGTCATGAGCACGGCCAGGCCGGGGGCGTACTCGAACAGCCCGCCGAAGGACGAGATCTCACCCGACCGGGTCTTGCGGGCCACGGCCAGGACGATGGAGAACGCGCCCAGGTTCATGCCCGCGTAGACGAGCAGGTAGACGATCGACGCCGTCAGCGCGCTGTGGGCGGCGTCGGGCGACGTGCCCGCCACCGCCAGCGGGACCAGGATGTAGCCGGCCTGGGCGATCGACGAGTAGGCCAGCAGCCGCACCACGTTGGTCTGCCGCAGGGCGACCAGGTTGCCCACCGTCATGGTGAGCACCGCCAGCACCCCGAAGAGAGGCATCCACACGTCGTCGCGGCCCAGGAACCCGATGAAGACCAGTTGGAAGATGGCGACGAAGCCACCCGTCTTCGACGCCACCGAGAGGAAAGCGGTGACGGGCGTGGGCGCCCCCTCGTAGGTGTCGGGCGCCCACGAGTGGAAGGGCACCGCCGACACCTTGAAGGCGAAGCCCACGATCACGAACATAATGGCGAAGGTGACCAGGGGGTTGTGGGCGGCACTGCCCTGCAGCTGGGTGCCGATGTCGGCCAGGATCGTCGTGCCCGTGTAGCCGTAGATGAGCGACATGCCGTAGAGCATCACGGCCGACGCCAGCACCCCCAGCAGGTAGTACTTGAGCGACGCCTCGTTGCTCTTGAGGTCGCGCTTGCGCCAGCCGGCGAGGATGTAGGCCGGGATCGACAAGGTCTCCAGGGCCACGAAGATGGTGATGAGGTCGCGGGACGACGCCATCACGATCATCCCCATGATCGAGGCCAGCAGGAGGAAGTAGTACTCCCCCTCGTAGTAGTCGCCCTCCTCCACGTACGTGCTCGACATCAGCAGCACCACGTAGCCCACCCCGATGAACAGGGCCTTGAGCACGAGGGCGAAGTTGTCGACCACGTAGGCGCCGCCCACCATCGACCGCACGTCGTCGCCGTAGAGGGCGAGGGTGATGATGGGGATGAAGGTGGCCAGCAGGCCGAAGCTGGCGATGCTGGGGATGACCCACTTCTTGGACTCGTCGAGCACGAGGTCGGCCAGGAGCACGGCCGCCAGCACCACGCTGAGAACGATCTCGGGGGCGAGGGCGTGGTAGTCGAGGTGGGGCGCGGTGAAGCCCGCCTGAGTCACCTGATGGTGCGCGGCCTGGGCCAGCAGCATCACGGATGGGCCACCACGGCCGCGGCCTGGGCCACGCCGCCGACCCCGCTGGCGATGACGTTCACGGCCGAATCGGTGACGTTGAAGATGAGGTGGGGGAAGAGCCCGAAGACGAGGATGCCGATGAGGAGCGGCGTCCACGCCAGCCACTCCGGACCGTGCACATCGTGGATGTGGGAGTGCTCGAACTCGGCCGTGGCCGTCCCGAACGCCACCCGCTGCAGCATCCACAGCAGGTAGCCGGCGGCGAAGACGGTGCCGATGGCGGCGACCACCATGTAGGCCCGGAACAGGCCCACGTTGAGGCCGGGCGCGGGCTGGTAGGCGGCCAGGATGGCGGGGAACTCACCCCAGAACCCGGCCAGGCCGGGCAGCCCCAGGGACGCGAAGGCGCAGAAGCCGAGGAGCCACCCGAGATGGGGCGCCTGGGTCAGCAGTCCCCCGAGACGAGCGATCTCCCGGGTTCCGAACCGCTCCTGGATCGAGCCGGCGATGAAGAAGAGCATTCCGGTGATGAGGCCGTGGGCCACCATCCCGAACACGGCGGCGTTGATCCCGAAGCTGGTGAGGGTGGCCACGCCCAGCATCACGAAGCCCATGTGGGCCACCGACGAGAAGGCGATGAGCCGTTTCATGTCCTTCTGGGCCAGACAGCCGAGGGCGCCGTAGATGATGCCGATGACCGCCAGCCCGCCGATCCAGGGCGCCCACGCCTTGGCCGCCTCGGGCAGGATCGGGATGGCGATGCGGATGAACCCGTAGACGCCCAGCTTCAGGAGGACGGCGGCCAGGATCACCGAGCCCACGGTGGGGGCCTCGGTGTGGGCGTCGGGGAGCCAGGTGTGGAACGGGAACATCGGCACCTTGATGGCGAAGCCCATGAACAGCCCGCCGAAGATGAGGATCTGGGTGCTGCGGCCGAGGAGGGGTCCGGTGACCATCAGCTCCTGGATGTCGAAGGTCTTGCCCCCCTTGAAGTAGAGGGCGAGGAACCCCAGGATCATCAGGGCCGACCCGAACAGGGTGAACAGGAAGAACTTGATGGCCGCGTACTGCCGGTTGGGACCGCCCCAGACCCCGATCATGAAGTACATGGGCAGCAGGACCAGCTCGAAGAAGACGAAGAACAGGATGAGGTCCTGGGCCGCGAAGGTGCCGTTCATCCCCGTCTCCAGCAGGAGCATGAGGATGAGGAAGGCCTTGGGGTTGTGGGGCTCGGGGAAGTGGTCCCACGAGTAGATGACGCACAACACCGTGATCACCATCGACAGGAGGAGCAGCGGCAGGGAGATGCCGTCGATTCCGATGTGATAGCGGCTGTTGATCACCTCGATCCACCGCTGGTTGGCCGTGAACTGCAACCGGCCGGTGTGCCCGAAGTCGAAGCCGAGCGTGATGACCACGCCGATGGCGGTGGTGGCCAGGGCGATCAGGAGGGCCGCCGCCTTGAGCGCCTTCTCCTGGGCGCGGGGGATCACCCCGATCACAGCGGCGCCGATCACCGGCAGGAAGATCGCAGCGGTCAGAAGCATTCGGACGACTCTCCTACGAGGGGGATCACGTGAGGACTACGAGACCGACAGCCAGCAGGGCGGCGGCTCCGAAGAGGTAGGCGGCGTACTGCTGGACCTGCCCGGTCTGGGTCTTGCGGAGACCGGCGCCGCCGGCCTCGGCGCCGGCGCCGGCCCCGTTGACCAGGCCGTCGACGCCCTTCTGGTCGATGTTGTCGTAGACGAAGTTGGCGACCTTGCGGGAGTTGGTGCCGAAGCCGTTGACGATGCCGTCGATGACGTGCTGGTTCACCCAGTAGGCGAAGGCGGCGATCGGGTACTGGATCTTGCGGACGATGCCGTTCACGAACAGCTCGTCGAGGTAGTACTTGTTCACCAGGATCCGGTAGGGCGCAGCGAGGGCCGGGGTGCGGGCCATCGCCCCCCGGGGCCAGGCGTTGTGGGCGTAGGCCCGGTAGGCGATGAGGATGCCGGCGCCGGCCGCGGCCAGGGAGACGAAGGCCAGCGGGAAGTTGAAGGCGTGCTCGTGGAGGATCTCGGGGGCGCCGGGGACGTCGAACTCGACCCACTTGTGGAACACCCCGACGAAGGGGGCGTTGAGCAGACCGGCCAGGGCGGCGGGGACGGCGAGGATCACCAGCGGCCACTTCATCGACGGTGGCGACTCGTGGGGGTGGCCGTGGCCCCGGTATTCGCCGGCGAAGATCAGGTAGCAGGCCCGGGTCATGTAGGCCGCGGTCATGAACGCGCCCACGATCCCGACCACCATGAACAGGCGGAACCCGTTGGCCTGGGCCCCGTTGAGGATCTCGTCCTTCGACCAGAACCCGGCCAGGGGGAAGATCCCGGCCAGGGCGAGGGAGCCCAGGATGAACGTCCAGCAGGTGGTCGGCATGTGCTTCCGCAGCCCGCCCATCTCGCTCATGTTGTTGGAGTGGACGGCGTGGATGAGCGAGCCCGACCCGAGGAAGAGGAGGGCCTTGAAGAAGGCGTGGGTGAACAGGTGGAACACGCCCGCCGTCCAGGCCCCGCACCCGAGGGCCATCACCATGTAGCCCAGCTGGCTGACGGTGGAGTAGGCCAGCACCTTCTTGACGTCGTCCTGGACGAAGGCCAGGCCCGCGGCCATGAGGACGGTGATCCCGCCGATGAGGGCCACGAAGTTGATCCCGCCGGTGTGGATGGAGAAGCCCTCGAAGAACACCCCGTAGGTGCGGGCCACCAGGTAGACGCCGGCCACGACCATGGTGGCGGCGTGGATGAGGGCGGACACGGGGGTGGGGCCGGCCATGGCGTCGGGGAGCCACACGTGGAGCGGGAACTGGGCGCTCTTGCCCATCACCCCGAGGAACAGGGCGGCGGCCCCGGCCAGCAGCAGCCCGTGACTGATCTCGCCGGTGAGGGCGGCGTGGTTGAGGTGCTCGATGTTGAAGTTCCGGCCGGCGGCGAAGAACAGGATGATCACGCCGATCATCAGCCCGGTATCGCCGAAGCGGGTGGTGAGCATGGCCTTGATGGCAGCGCTGGAGTTGACCCCCTCCTCCCACCAATGGCCGATGAGCATGAACGAGCACAGGCCCACCAGTTCCCAGCCGATCATCAGCTGGAGGGTGTTGTCGGCCACCACCAGCAGCAGCATGGAGGCCGTGAACAGGGACAGGGCGGCGAAGAAGTAGGTGTAACGCCGGTCGCCGTGCATGTAGCCCATGGAATAGATGTGCACCAGGAGCGAGATGAACGTGACGACCACCAGCATCATCACGGCCAGGCCGTCGATGTGGATGCCGGCCCCGATGTCGACCCCGGCCAGCTTGATCCACGTGAGGTGGGCGGTGACCGCCTCCCGGTGCCCCTCGTGGGTCGCCTTGCCGATCCACTCGACGGCGCAGACGAGCGACCCGAGGAAGGCCAGGCCGAGGGCGCCGACGCCGATCTCGTGACCTTTGCCCGGCAGCCGCTTGCCGACGGCCAGGATGAGGACGGACGAGATGGCCGGCAGCAGGGGGATGAGCCAGGCGTTCTTCAGCACAGGTGGGTGCCCCTAGCCCTTCATCAGATCGGCCTGGTCGAGGTCGATGTTGGCCCGGTTGCGGAAGATGAGCAGCACGATGGCCAGGCCGATCCCGACCTCGGCGGCGGCGATTGCGATCACGAACAGGGAGAACACCTGGCCGATCACGTTGTCGCGGAAGGCCCCGAAGGCGATGAGGTTGATGTTGACCGCGTTGAGCATGAGCTCGATCGACATGAGCACGAGGACCGCGTTCTTGCGGGCCAGCACGCCGTAGACGCCGATGCAGAACAGCACCGCGGCCAGCATCAGGAACTGGTTGAGCATCATCGGTGGATCAGTCCCCCCGTCTCAATCTCTTCGGGCCAGGGCGACGGCGCCCACCAGGGCGGCCAGCAGGAGCACGGAGGCGACCTCGAAGGGGATCACGTAGGTGCCGAAGATGGCGTCGGACACGTCGGCCGTGCGCTGGATCCGGCCGAAGGAGATCTCCTGGGAGCCGAAGGCGTCGCTCAGCATGGTGGCCAGGGCCCCCAGCAGGAAGACCGACACCACCGCCGCCGTCCATCGATTGTCGTTGTCGAGCGCGGACTCCTTGCCGATGGGCGCCCGGGTGAGCATCACGCCGAAGAGCAGGAGCACCACCACCGCCCCGATGTAGACCAGCACCTGCACCCAGGCCACGAACTCGGCCGCCAGAAGAATGAACATTCCCGCCGTCGCACCCAGCACGATGGCCAGGAAGAGGGCGGCCCGCACCACGTTCTTGGTCGTGACCAGGCGCACGGCGGCGCCGACCATGGCCGCGGCCATGAGGTAGAAGGCGATGTTCTCGGCGACCACGGACGGGGTGCTCTCCCTACTTCTTCTTGACCGCCCCGGCCTCGAGAGGCTGGGGTTCGGGGACACCTTCCATCCACTCGCCGAGCTTGTTCTTGTCGTGGAGGAGGTCGGCGATGCGGACCTCGGAGTACTCGAACTCCGGGCTCCAGAAGAGGGCGTCGAAGGGGCACACCTCGACGCAGATGCCGCAGTACATGCAGAGGGCGTAGTCGATGTCGAAGCGGTCGAGGGCGTTGACGGTGCGGGGCTTGCCACCCTCGCGGCGGGGCGGCCGCTTCTCCTTGTGGCCCTCGATGTAGATGCACCAGTCGGGGCACTCACGGGCGC
>JAXDMK010000088.1:0-11116 GCA_034666105.1 Actinomycetota bacterium
CGGCCTCCTCGTCCGTCTGCACCACGGCGTCTACGCGGTGCCGGGCGCCCCGACGTCGTTCGAGCAGCGGGCGGCGGCCGCCCGTCTCGCGGGCGGCGCGGGTGCGGCCGTGTCGCATGGCAGCGCCGCCCGCCTTTGGGGCTTGCGGGGTGCGACCAGCAACCGGATCCAGATCGCGGTCCCCGGCGTGACTCGGCCCCGCCTCACCGGCGTCGTGATCCATCGGAGCCGCCTCCTCCAGCCGGTCGACATTCGGGTTCACCAGGGGATCACGGTCACCCGGCCGGAGCGAACGTTGGTCGACGTCGCCGGCGTCGTTCCCGTCGACGTCGCCACGAGCATGCTCGAGA
This sequence comes from Actinomycetota bacterium, assembly GCA_034666105.1. Classification (GTDB taxonomy): domain Bacteria; phylum Actinomycetota; class Acidimicrobiia; order Acidimicrobiales; family AC-14; genus JAXDMK01. The sequence continues at coordinate 351 of JAXDMK010000088.1, forward strand.
GCGCCGTCCACCTGGGGTTCACCACTCCCGAGCACATCTGGCGCTACCTCAGCCGGTATGGCGGGCCAGGTTGTCGCGGAGCGGGCCGGGTGCGGACGATCCTCGAGGCGCGGGGGCCGGCGGCGCCGCCGACCGAGAGCGGGCTGGAGGATCTCGCGCTGCGGACGCTCTTCCGCTACGGGGCGAAACCGCCCGTGCGCCAGTACGTCATCCGTGTGCCCGGGCGGCCGACGATCAAGCTCGACATGGCCTATCCGCCGCCGGTGAAGTTGGCGTTGGAGGTCGACAGCGCCCGGTGGCACTCCGACAGTGAGAGCTACCGCCGCGACCGGGCCAAGTGGAACCTGCTCGTGGCCCTCGGCTGGACGTTGCTCATCCTCACCGACTTCGACCTCCACGAGCGTCCCGAGCAACTGGTGGGCGACGTCATCGCCGCCCACGACCGCCTCAGCCGGCTGGCGGCGTGATGCGCACCTTCAGGCCGGTCAGACCCCGGATCACGAAATGGTCGCGGTAGGTGGGGTGCTCGGTGGCCAGCTCCAGGTGGGCGAACCGGCGGAGCACGGCCGCGAACGCGGCCTGGGCCTCGATGCGGGCCAGCGTGGCGCCGAGACAGAAATGAGGTCCGCCGCCGAGGCCGAGGTGGCGGTTGGGGGTGCGGCCCACGTCGAGCCGGTCGGGATCGGGGAACTGCTCGGGGTCGCGGTTGGCCGCGCCCAGCGACACCGCCACCTGCTCGCCTTCCCGGATGCGCTCGCCACCGATCTCGACGTCGGTGGTGGCGATGCGGGCGGTGATGTGCACCGGCCCGTCGTAGCGGATGAGCTCCTCCACCGCGGTGCGCACCAGGCTCGGGTCGGCCCGCAGGCGGTCGATCTCCGACGGGTTGCGGAGCAGGGCCAGCATCCCGTTGCCGAGCAGGTTCATCGTCGTCTCGAAGCCGGCCACGAACAGCAGGGTGACGGTGCTGAGCAGCTCGGCGTGGGAGAGCCGGTCACCTTCGGCCTCGGCCGCCAACAGGGCGCTCAACAGGTCGGGGCCGGGATGCGCCCGCCGCTGCTCCACCAGATCCGAGAAGTAGCGGAACAGCTCCATGCCCGCGGCCATGCCCTCCATGAGGGCGGCCTGGTCGAGGTAGTTGTCGAGCAGCCGGGACGCGCCCGCGGCCCATCCCTTGAAGCTCTCCCGGTCGGCCACGGGCACGCCCAGCAGCTCGCAGATCACGACGGTGGGAAGGGGGTAGGCCAGATCGGCGAGCACGTCGAGCTCGCCGTCGCCCCGCTCCACCACCGCGTCGAGCAACTCGTCGACCAGGCGCTCGATGCGGGGCTTGAGGCTGTCGACCGTCCGGGGGGTGAAGGCCTGGCTCACCAGGCCTCGCAGCCGGGTGTGGTCGGGCGGGTCGAGGAACATCATGAGGTTCGAGCCCGCCTGGCGCACCGGACTGGAGGTGGCGGGGTCGATCCCCTCGCCCAGCCGGGCCGGGTTGGTGGAGAACCGCGGATCGCGGAGCACGGCCGCGGCGTGGTCGTAGCGGGTGAGCACCCAGGTGCCGTCGGGCGCGTGGTGGACGGGCTCGTGGCGGCGGATGAACGCGTAGGTCGGGTACGGGTCGCTGCGGTTCTCGGGCAGCATGGGGCTGGTGAGCCCGGCCTCGACCATGAGCGAGGCGAGGTCGGTCATGGCTCCCAGGACTACCACGGCGGCGGGGTCATCGTGAGCGCGCCCCGCACCCTGGCCCTGGCCGCCATCGGGGGAGTTCTCCTGGCCCTGAGCCTGCCGCCGTGGCCCGGGTCGACGGGGACCTGGGTCGTGGGGGTGGCCGGCGCCGCCGCCCTCTTCGCCGCGGTCGACGGCCGTCGGGTGCGGACCCGGCTGGGGGCGGGGATGGTCGCCGGCCTCGGGCTCTACGTCCCCGGGCTGTGGTGGATGCGCGACTTCAGCCTGCCCGGCTTCGTGGCCGCGGTCGTGCTGGAAGCCGCGATCCTCGCCGGGGCCATGGCGGTCATGCCCGGCCCCAGGGCCATCCGCGCCGGTCCGGGGCTCAGGCTGGCCGCCTTCCCCGCCGCCCTGGTCCTGGCCGAGGCGGTGCGGGGGGCGTGGCCCTTCGGCGGGCTGCCCCTGGCGGGCATCGAGCTGGGACAGGTGGCGGGGCCGCTCGGGCCCGCCGCCCGCCTCGGAGGACGGCTGCTCGTGGTCGGGCTGGTGTCCGGGGCCGGCGCGGCGGTGGTCACCGCCGCCCGCCGGCGGCGCCGCGGCCTCGTCCCGGCCGTCGTCGGGGTGGCGGTCGTCGTGGTCACCGCCGTCGGGGGGGCGGTGGCGCCGGCCGGCCGCTTCAACGGCGAGCTCACCGTGGCCGCGGTCCAGGGCGGGGGGCTCCGGGGTCTACGGGCAGTCGAGAGCGACCCCACCCCGGTCTTCGACGCCCACCTCCAGGCATCGGCCATGGTCGGCGCGGGGGCCGACGTCGTCCTCTGGCCGGAGGACGTGGTCGACGTGGCCGGCACCTTCGCCGGCTCGTCCGAGGAGCAGGTCCTGTCCGCCCTGGCCGCGGGGCTGAACGCGACGCTGATCGTCGGCATCGTGGAGGACGTCGGCGACGACCGCTTCCGCAACGCGTCGGTGGTGTTCGCGCCCGACGGCAGGATCGTCGACCGCTACGACAAGGTTCACCGGGTGCCGTTCGGGGAGTACATTCCGGCCCGGTCCTTCTTCGACCGGCTGGCCGACCTGTCGGCCGTGCCCCGGGACGCCATCGCCGGCCAGGGTCCGGGGGTGGTCGACACCCCCTCGGGGCGGTTCGGCGTGCTCATCTCCTACGAGGTCTTCTTCGCCGACCGCAGCCGGGCCGCGGTGCGGGCCGGCGGCCGGCTCCTGCTGGTGCCCACCAACGCCTCGTCCTACCGCGACGCCCAGGTGCCGGCCCAGCAGCTGGCGGTGGCCCGGTTACGGGCCCTGGAGACGGCGCGGTGGGTGCTGCAGGCGGCGCCCACCGGCTACTCGGCGATCATCGACCACCAGGGACGGGTGGTGGCCCGCAGCGACCTCGGCCTCCCGGCCGTGCTCCGTGGCGACGTCCAGTTGCGCACCGGCCGCACCGTGTTCGTCAGCCTCGGACCGGCGCCGCTGCTCGTCGTCGCCGCCGCCCTCCTGCTCGCCGCTCAATTCCCACACCCGAACCGCCGGCGACCGGGGGAGGGGCTCAGGCGGGCTCGGTGGCCAGGTCGAGGTCGACCACTTCGAGGCCGAGCACCCGGCCCTGGGCCATCTCCGTGATCACCCGGCGGTGGCAGCGGCTCGACTCCCGCTCGACGCAGAGCAGGGCCACGTCGCGGTACAAGGCCTCCCGCACCAGCTTGTCGAGTGCCTCCTGGCCCTTGCGCTCAACCCGTTGGCGCACCACCTCCACCGCCGCCGGGTCGCCCTGGCGATAGGCCTCCCGGTTCTCGGGCGGGTTGCCGAACAACGGCTCGTGGACGTACTCGATGCCGCCCATCGCCAGCGCCACCGACAGCGGCTGCTTCGAGAACCCCGGCTTCCGGCTCCACGGCTGGAGGCGGACGTCGACCAGCAACTGCACCCCCCGCCGGGCCAACCGGTCGACCAGCTCGTCGACGGTGGTGCCCTCGTAGCCGACGCTGTAGATGCGGCAACTGGGCCGGAGCAGGGTCATGGGCGGGGGCGCATCCGACGACGCTTCACGCCCTGAATTCTACGGCGCACCGCCTGCTATCGAACCCGACTCGTAGCGGTACACGTTGGTCTCCCGCTCGACGAAGCCGAGCCGGCGGTACAGCCGGTTGGCCGCCTCTCGCGACGGCCGCGACGTGAGGTCTACGGTGCGGGACCCGGCCGCCAGCGCCCGGCGGATCGCCTCCCGGGTGAGCGCCTGCCCGACGCCCTTCCCCCGCTGCGACTCGTCGACGACCACGTCCTCGATCCATGCCCGCATACCCGTGGGGATGCGGAACAGCACCAGCGTGAGCAGGCCGAGGATCTGATCGCCGGCGCCCTCGTCCCTCTCCGACGACCGGGCGGCCAGCAGCACGGTGGCGGGCGACGACACGATCTCGGCCAGCTCGTCGTCGGTCGGCACCGACGCCGACCGGGACAGTTGCGGCAGCAGCCGGGTCATCGCCTCGACCACGTCGGCCGAGACGGCCGTGACCTCCTCCACCGTGATCTCCGCCGTCACCGACGCGTCCCCTCAGTCGGGATCGGGAACCGGCTCGGGCGGGGGCGGGCCCTCGTAGTGGGCCGAGGGCCGGATGAGGCGGTTGTCGGCCGCCTGCTCGAGGACGTGTGCGGTCCAGCCGATGACCCGGCTGGAGGTGAACGTGGGCGTGAAGAGGTCGCGGGGCAGGCCCACCTTGTCCATCACCACGCCGGCGTAGAACTCGACGTTGGCGTACAGCGACCGGCCCGGCTTCAGCTCGGCCAGCACCTCGACGACCGTCTTCTCCACCTGCTTGGCGAAGTCGACCATGGGCCCGCCCAGGCGCTCGGCCACCCCCCGCAGCATGAGCGAGCGGGGGTCGTCGGTCTTGTAGATGCGGTGGCCGAAGCCCATGATCCGCTCGCCCCGGGTGATGGCGTCCCGCACCCACTCCTCGGTCTTGTCGGGCGTGCCGATGGCGTCGAGCATGTCGAGGGCCCGGCTGGGCGCCCCCCCGTGCAACGGCCCCGACAAGGCGCCGATGGCGCCCACGACGGCCGAGCCCAGGTCGGCGCCGGTGGAGGTGATGACCCGGGCGGTGAACGTCGACGAGTTGAAACCGTGGTCGGTGGTGGAGATGAGGTACTGCTCGATGGCCCGGGCGGAGTTGGGGTCGGGGACCTCGCCGGTGAGCATGTAGAGGTAGTTGGCGGCGTAGGCCAGGTCGGGATGGGGATCGATCGGGTCGAGGCCCTGGTTGAGCCGGTAGAGGGCCATGATGAGGGTGGGCATGACCGCGCTGGTCTGCATGGCGTTGGCCCGCAGGGTGGCGGCGTCGATGTCCATCCACGACTTGAAGTCGGCCGCGTAGGCGAGGGCCGAGTAGGCGGTGCGCAGCGCGTCCAGGGGCGTGAAGTGCTGCCCGGCGGTGGCGATCATCGGGAGCATGGCCTTGACCGCCTCGGGGATGGCCCGCACCGATCTGATCTCCTCGGCGAACGCCTCCCGCTCCGACGCCGACGGCAGGTGGCCCTCGTAGAGGAGGTGCCAGACGTCCTCCAGGGTGCGCTTCTCGGCCAGCTCCACCGCGTTGTACTGGCGGTAGTGGTAGAAGCCCTCCATCCCCCGGACGTCGCCCACCGACGTCTCCGCCACCACCACGCCCTCGAGGCCCCGCTTGGCCTCGATGGCCCCCGGATGCTCGACCCGGAGGATCGGGGCCAGCTTGAGCATGTCCCGCATGGAGACGATGCCGACCAGGCGCTCGCCGTCGACCACCGGGAAGTGGCGGTAGCCGTGGGCCTTGAGGCTCCGGAAGGCGTCGTCGATGTCGTCGGTGGCCTTCACCGTGTCGGGATCGGCCGTCATCCACTCGGCGACCTTGGCCGTCGCCGGGTCGGCCCCCGCCCCCGCCACCCGCACCAGGTCGCGCTCGGTGAGGATGCCGACGGCCTTGTCGCCCTCGACCACCACCGTCGATCCGACGCCCCGTTCGAGCATGCGCTCACAGGCGTGGGCGACGGTGTCCGACGCCGACGCCGTCAGTACGTCGCGAGTCATGAGGTCGGCTACCGACCGAACGCGCGTTGTCTCAGCCATTCGCGTCACCCTCCACGGCCGCATCGTACCGGGACAGTTCCGGCACCCACCTGACCAGCAGCAGCACGCCGAGCATGCAGGCCAGTCCTCCGGAGACTACCGAAACCCGGGGGGTGGTCAGCGCGGCCACCGTCCCGGCCTCGGCGTCGCCCAGGGCCGGGCCCCCGGTGACGACCGCGATGTGCACCGCGTTCAGGCGTCCGCGCAGCCCGTCGGGCACGCTCATCTGCAGGATCGTGTTGCGGAAGACGGCGCTGACCACGTCGGCCGCCCCCGCCACCGCCAGCAGGACGAGGCCCAGGGGCAGCCACGGCACCAGCCCGAAACCGGCGATCGCCGCCCCCCACAGCAGCACCGAGACCACCACCACCCGTCCCTGGCGGCGGACGCCGCCCACCCAGCCGGTGAACAGGGCGCCAAGGAGAGCACCGGCCCCGGGCGCGGCGTAAAGGAGCCCCACGGTGGTGGCCCCGCCGCCGAACAGGCCCGTGCCGAGGGCGGGGAACAGGGCCCGGGGCATGCCGAAGACCATGGCGTTGATGTCGATGAGGAACGTGCTCAGGAGCAGGCGCCGGCCCTTGAGGAAGGAGAGCCCCTCCTTCACCGAGGCCAGCCCGGCCCTGGTCCCCCCGCCGTGTGGCGGTTGGGGCTGGATGAGGAGGAGGGCGACGAAGGCGGCGCCGTAGCTGGCGGCGTCGATCCAGTAGGCGGCGGCCAGGTCGACCTGGGAGATCACCACCCCGGCCAGGGCCGGTCCCGCGACCTGTCCCAGTTGGAACACGAGCTGGCCCAGGGCGGCCGCGGCCGGGAACCGGTCGCGGGACACCATGCCCGGCACCATCGCGTTGCGGGTGGGCAGGTCGATGCCCCACAGGCCGGCGTTGAGGGCGCCGAGGACGTAGAGCGGCCACAGGGCGGGATGGTCGAGCGAGGCGTTGGCGGCCAGGGCCACGCTGGTGGCGGCCTGGGCGACCACGTTGAGGAGGAGGAGCTTGCGCCGGTCGACGGCGTCGGCCATCGACCCGCCCACGAGGGACATGACCACCAGCGGCCCGAGCGAGGCCAGCCCGGTGAGACCCACCGCCAGCGACGAATGGGTGAGGAGGTACACCTGGAACGGGATGGCCACCACGGTGAGCTGGCGGCCGAGATAGGAGACGGCGTTGCCGAAGAAGAGGAGGCGGAAGTCGCGCGACTCGCGGAGGGGGGAGATGTCGGCCAACAGCCGCCGGCGAGGTTGACTCACCGCGGTGCGGTCATCGGGCGTCGGGTCGTCGGGCGTCGGGTCACCGGGACGCGGGTCGCCTCACCCACCGGGTCGGGGCATGCAGCACCATGGTCCGGGCAAGGTAGCGCCGCGTCCCGCGGTGCCCGTCACGACCCGGGGGCCGTGGCCTCCGGTTGACACGTGGGGCACCAGTAGGCGGTGCGGGCCTGGATGCCCTGACTCCTCGACTTCACCGGGGTACGGCACCGGTGGCACGGCTGGCCCGCCCGCCGGTAGACGTGGCGCACGCCGGGAACGCCCGTACGGGACGCCACGCTCGCCTGCATGAGCCGGCCGGCAGTGGCGACGAGAGCGTCGAGCTGGTCGTCGGTGATGGCCGACAGGGGGGTCCACGGGTTGTGACCCTCGGCGAAGAGCGATTCGGCCCGCCAGATGTTGCCGATGCCGGCGACTACCCGCTGGTCGAGGAGCAGCTCGCCCAGGGGACGGTCGGGCGCACCGGCCCGGGCCCGGCGGCGGACCTCGCCGAGGTCGACGTCCTCCTTGAGCACGTCCGGGCCGAGATTGCCGAGGGCGGGGTGGCGGGACTCGCCGCCCGGCCGGAGGAGCTCGACGACAGGGGCGTTGAAGCACACCGCCACCCGGTCGCCGCACGTGAGGGTGAGGCGGGCTTGACGCTCCGGCCGCCGCCAGGGATGCCCCGCCTGGTAAACGTGCCACGAACCCGTCATCCGCATGTGGGTGTGGAGCACCTGACCGCCGTGGAGGCGGATCATGAGGTTCTTGCCCCAGGCGTCGACGCTGTCGATGGTCTCCCCGACCAGCCGGTCGGCCGGGAACCCCTCCACCCGGGTGGTGGCGGCGGTGATCTCCCGGCCCGCCAACCACCGGTGCATGGTGGCCGACGTCCGGGCGAGGGTGTCGCCCTCAGGCACGCCCGTCCCAACTGGTGACACTTACCGCCCGGTGCGGGCCCCGGCCGTCACCGGTTCGGTGGGGGCGGCGGGCCCCGTCCCGACTGGTGACACTTACCGCCCGGTGGGGGCCCTGGCCGTCACCGGTTCGCCGCCGGTCAGGCATAGCGGACGAGGCCTCGCGGGGAGGGGACGAAGCCGGCGGCGCGGAGGACGGGGGCCAGGGCGTCGTCGAAGCGTTCGACGGCCAGGCGGCGGACGCGGCCGCTGGCGACCAGGCCGTCGAGGGCGCCGACGGCGGTGTCCTCCCAGGTGCCGTCGAAGGGGCGGAGGGCCACCAGGGACTTGGCCCCCTTCTCGACGTAGAGCGACGCCAGGCCGTCGACGAGGACCACGTAGGCGCCGGCCACCCGGCGGGGGCCGGGGACGGGCCAGGGCAGGGAGACCCCGTAGGCGTTGGCCGGGTCGGTGGCGGCCAGGACGAGCACCTCGCCGGTGGCCTCCCGGCGGGCCCGCAGCCGATCGACGGCGCCGGGCAGGGCGAACTGCGCTCCTCCCAGGCCGGCCACGAAGTAACCCCGCCGGGCCCGGCCCGACTCCTCCATGGAGCGCAGCACCGGATACACAGCCGCGAATCCTCCCCCGTGGCCCTCGCCCCGAACCGCGGCCCGGGTGAGGACGCCGTGCCGGTCAAGCAACGCCGCCGCCAACCCGTAGGACCGCTCGGTGGGGCTGACGTCGCCCAGGGGCAGCTCGGCCTCGACGAGGGACCACCGGCCCTGGGCCTTGGGCGGACCGAGGATGGTGAGCGAGCCGGGACGGGGCCGCTTGTTGGCGCTGCCCGCCCGTCGCCCCGAGCCCGACCCGCCCGCCACGAAGGCCCGGAGGGCGGCGAAGGAGTCGTTGGTGACCTCGCCCGCCCACACCAGGTCCCACAGGGCGGTCAGCGACGCCTTGTCGTCGGCGCCGGCCAGCTCCCGGAAGAAGCACGCCCCCCGCCGGGCCAGCACCTCCCGGATGCGGTCGTGCTCCGGGTCGGACGGCCGGTCCCCGCCGCCGCCGCCCGTCACCGGCCGCAGCGCCGCCGCCTGGCCCCGGAGGAAGAGGAGGACCTTGCCGTCGTCGCGCCCGAGGGGGCCGGCGCCCACCCACGCCACCTCGCCGGCGGCGGCCAGCTCGTCGAGCATCCGGGGCGACCAGTCCGACACCCGGGAGGACAGCACGTCGCGCTCCAGCACCGACGCCGGCACGGGCACGCCCTGGAGTTGGCGCACCACCTCCACCAGCCGGTCGACGCCGCGGGCGTCGGAGCCCACGCCCTGCCACTCGGGAAGGAAGCGGGCCAGCACCGGCGCCTCGACCGGCTCGACCTCCTTGCGCAGGGCGGCCAGCGACCGCTGGCGCAGTGACCGCAGCACCTCCGGGTCGCACCACTCCCGCTCCCGCCCCTCGGGCCGGAACTCCCCCCGCAGCAGCACCCCCCGGTCGGCCCGCCCCGCCAGCAACGCCTCCACCACGCCCCCGGGCAGGCCGAAGCGGGCCGCCGGCTCGGCGGTGAGGAACGGCCCGTGGGTGCGGGCCCACCGGCCGAACAGCGTGCCCAACGGGTCGTCGACCGGGAGCAGGAACACGTCGGGCAGGCCCGGCGGCGGCTGCGCGCCCAGCGCATCGCGGTAGCGGCCGGCGTCCTCCGCCGCGATCAGACGCATCTCCCCGCCGATCTTCAGCTCCACCGCCCGCCGGTCGCGCACCAACGAGTCGGAGAAGTCGGCCGTCGACCGGGCCCGCAGCTCCTCCCGGGTCAGGTCCCCCAGCCGCCGCAGCAGGTCGGAAGCCTCGTCGGGCGACCGGGCCCAGTAGCGCTCGTCCAACGCCTGGAGCTGGTCCTCCAGCGCGGCCAGCGCCCCCGGGTCGACCAGCTCCCGCAGCTCCTCCGCCCCCAACAGGTCGGCCAGCATCTCCCGGTCGAGCGTGAGTGCCTGGGCCCGCCGCTCGGCCAGGGGTGCGTCGCCGTCGTAGAGGAAGTTGGCCACGTAGGCGAAGGCCAGGGACGAGGCGAAGGGCGAGGGCGAGGCCGTCTCCACCGACACCAGCCGCACCGTCCTCGACCGGATCCCGGCCAGGATCTCGGTGAGCGCGGGCAGGTCGAACACGTCCCGCAGGCACTCCCGGTAGGTCTCCAGGAGGATGGGGAACTCGCCGTGCTTCGACGCCACCGCCAGCAGGTCGGCCGACCGCTGCCGCATCTGCCACAGCGGGGTGCGCTGCCCCGGCCGCCGCCGAGGCAGCAGCAGGGCCCGGGCCGCGTTCTCCCGGAACCGGGACGCGAACAGGGCCGAGTTGGCTAGCTCGCCCACCACCAGCTCCTCGACCTCGTCCGGGTCGACGACCACCATGTCGATGGGCGGCGGCTCGTCGGCCTCGGGCAGGCGGACGACGATGCCGTCGTCGCTCCACATCGTCTGCACCTCGAGCCCGAGGCGGTCGCGCACCCGGGACTCGATGGCCAGCGCCCACGGGGCGTGCACCCGTCCGCCGAAGGGCGAGAGCAGGCACACCCGCCAGTCGCCCAGCTCGTCGCGGAAGCGCTCGACCACGATCTGGCGGTCGGTCGGGAGCACGCCCCCCGTCACCGACCGCTCCTCCGCCAGATAGGCCCGCAGGTTCTTGACCGCCAGCGCGTCGAGCGAGCACTCCTCGGTGAGCCGGGCGTCGGGCCACGAGTCGACCTCCCGCAGGAAGGCGCCGATGGCCCGCCCCAGCTCCACCGGCCGGCCCACGTTGTCGCCGTGCCAGAACGGCATCTTGCCCGGCTCCCCCGGCGCGGGGGTGACCACCACCCGGTCGCGGGTGATGTCCTCGATGCGCC
>JAXDMK010000089.1:0-4727 GCA_034666105.1 Actinomycetota bacterium
AAGCCGGCAAGGGAGAGGACTGACCATGAGGCAACCCCAGCTCACCGCTCGTCGTCGCGGCGCGATCGTCGTCACCCTGCTCATCGTGGGCGTCAGCATCGGCGCCTGTTCGAGCGACAACGGAGACTCCGCCGGCAGGTCGGGCCTGGCCGGCGCCAACGCGTCGGGCGGCGACTTGGCCGTCGCCAGCCTGCAGCAGGGCTTCGAGAGTGTGGTCCAGCGCGTCCGCCCCTCGGTCGTCGAAATCTCGACCGACGGCGGGCTGGGTTCGGGGGTGGTCTACGACGAGAATGTCGAGGCAAGCCGGTCGATGTCGGTGTCGCTCCCCTCGGCGGTTGGTTTGCACCACGATGTCGTTGGCGATCCCCTTCACACCCGTCAACCGCTGACCGCCGCTCGGCCTTCCACTTCTCGCTGTACGAGCCGACCCGGTCAGGGTGACGATGCCATCGACGACGGACACGCCGATCCGCGCGCGTCGAGTGGCCCCCGGTGACGCCGTGTTCGAGGACTGGGACGGATGCGGCCGGCGCTTCGGTGCGACGTCGAGCGGTAGCTGGAGTGGGAACCGAGCGTCTCTTGCGGGGACTAGCCCGGCGTTCCGCACATGAGCGGGCGTGAGGTTCCTGTCATGGTTGGCCTCCGGTGGTCATCGAGTGGTGGTCGGGTCGACGTCGAGCAGTTCGAGGATGCGGGCGGCGAGCTCCGGCGGCGCCGGGACGATCGGCGGCCCGGTGGCGCGTGCGGGGATCAGGACGAGCCGGCTGAGGGCTTCGAAGATCAGCCGGCCAGTGGGCCGGGCTTTGGGGCGACCCGGGAATCCGGTCATGGTGGCCGCAGGGGAGATGGCGTGACGGACCTGGCGCTCGACGAGGCAGAAGATGAGCAGGGCCAGGCAGATGACGCTGAGCAGCGCCTCGATGCGCCGGTTGTTCTTCAAGAAGATGGGAGCCACCGCCAGGGGCCCCTTGAAGCTGCCGTAGCGGCGCTCCACGACTTCTTGGCCCTTGTAGCGGGCCAGTACCTCCCCGGCATCAGCCTCGGCCGGGTCGAGGTTGGTGAGCAGGCAGTACCAGCCGTCGGTGGCCGCTTCGTGGTCCACGGCGGCCTGGTCGAAGTGCCACTCCAGTGTCGGTCCGGCGTCGTCGGTCCCCACGCTGGCCCGCAGGTAGTCACCGACGCGCCGCTTGGCGGCGATGACGGCCAGCCGGGCGCTGACCTTCTCGGCGCTGGGGTAATGGCGGCTGCCCAGGCCCCGGGCCAGGGCCTCGAGGTCCTCCCGGGCCCGGGCCAGCTTCTTGGCCCGGGCGGTGGCCGCGGCGCCGGCATCGGCGGAGGACCACACGAAGACCCGGCGCAGCGCAATCGCCTCGCCCTTGGCGGACTTGGCCGCCGGCATGGCCCAGGTGTCCTCGCCGACGCGGTAGCGGCCCCGGGCCTCGGGGGCCTTGGCCTCGTCACGCCGGGCGAGGTAGTCGACCTCGGCGGTGTCGAGGGCATTGGCCGCCCGCAGCGCATCGGCATTCACGTAGGCCTTCGAGGCCGGGGCGATGAAGGTCATTCCCGCCCTGGTCATGGCGGCGACGTTGCCGTAGGAGATGAGCTTGGTGTCGCCAACGAGCAGGAACCGCCGAGGCTCACACATCGCCCGCAGCGACTCCATGGCCCCCACCACCTGGGCGATCTCGCCGGCTCCGCCATCAAAGGCCCGGTGGAAGATGGGGATGCCCCCATCGGCGGTCACGCCCAGGCCGGTCTGGATCTGCTTGAGGTCGAACCGGCGGTCCTTCGGATGGCCGTGGGACGGCTCGGCGAAGGCGGCCTCGTTGCCGGCGTAGTCGCCGAAGAGGGAGATCGAGGTCATGTCCCAGTGGATGCGGGAGGTGTCGATGCCGAAGCGGGCAATGGCGTTGACCCCGACCGAGCCGACGATTCCGGCCAGTGTCGGTGCGATGGCATCGAGGGCCCGGCCGACGCGGTCATCGTTGAGGGCGTCGGGCTCCATGCCGAAGACCTCGGCCACCGCCCACTCCCGGGCCCAGTCCTCGACATGGGACAGCGGCTGGGGCGAGGTGAGCCGGTTGGCCACCAACGCCTCGATGACCTGGCCATGGGTGGCGATGGCCACGTCGCGCACCGGGCACGCCCGGTCGATGATGCCGCGTATGTCGAGTCGACCGCAGAACTCGGCGATCACCGGCAGGGAGCCGAGGACCTTGTCCCGTACGACCTGCGGCGGCCCCAGGACAGGTCGTTTCCTTGCCATAGAAGGAAATTCGCGCCCCTCTCGCGAATCTCCTGCAACGAACTACAAGTTCCTCGACACCACCGAACCGCCGCCATGTGCGGAACACGGGACTAGCGGGAGTTTCCGGGCTACTGCGCGGTGACATGGTGTTTCCGCAGGTGGGACGGGGTGTTTCGGTCCTCGCCGCGTATTACCTAGAGGCGACGGCGACGCTGAGCTGATCGATGGCATTGAACGGGCGGGAGGCGTTGTAGTTCTCGGCGCTCTCCCAGGCGGTCGCCGCGTCGGCGAGGGTGGCGTCGCTGATGTCGTCGACGAAGAGGTTCCGCCAGCCCTCCCGGGGCTCTGGCGCGTTGTGGGCCGGCCCGGCGCTCTGGTAGGCGAGAAGCAGGGCCCTGCCGTTCTTCCAGCCGAGGGCGTGGGGGCACACGGTGCGTTGGCGGCCGTGGTAGGTGAGGCGGACCGGCCGTCGTTGGCGCAACGCCTGTTCGAGGATCCCCCAGGCAAGCGGCCGGGTGGTGGTGGTCATCGTGTCGGGGCGAAGGTCTCGAGGCCGAACAGGTCGTAGAGACGCTGTTGGGTGGGGTCGATCTCGGTGAGCATGCGCCGGGCGCGGGGGCGTCCCCGTTCCCCCTGGTAGAGCAGCACGGTCTCGCCGATGCCGGCCAAGGTCCCGAGCAGCTCGCGCACGCTCATGTGCATCCCGGCCCGGTCGGCCTCTCGGACCATGATGCGGGCAACGGCGAGGGCGAGCACGCAGTACATGACGTGAACGCGGATCTTGTGGTCGCTCCAGTGGAACATCGGGGAGAACGACACGACCGTGGGGTCCTTCATCTGGCGGAAGTCGGCCTCGACGTCGGACTGGGAGCGGTAGTCGGCCACGATCACCGCGACGGGGGCGACGACTTTGGCCTTGTCGGTGAACAGGACCCGCTTGCCGAACAGCTCGGCCTCAAGGGCCGCTCGGGCCTCGGGGTCGGTGGCGAAGCTGAGCCGCAGCTCGCCGGCGGCGTTGCCGACGAGCTCGGTGGTGACGACCCGCGCCAGCCACCTCGGCTTGAGGATGGTGGCGATCTCGGCCTCGACGTCCTCGCGGGGCTTGCGGGTCTTGCCCCGGGCCAGACGCTGCGCCAGCTCGGTGAACTGGCGATGGGCCTTGGCGAGGGTCTGGTCGAAGCCGGCCGACTGCTTGTCGTGCAGGTTCTGTGAGTGGGTGACCACGATGCGCCGTTGCGTGCCGAACACGGCCTTGGTCGTCTCGAACGCGCTGAGCCCGGGGAAGCGGGACTTGTCGACGACCCGGTAGCGGCGTTTGGGAACGGCGAGCAGGTCGGGATGGTCCGACGGTGGGAGCGAGCCGACGAAGTGCAGCGGCGAGCCCTCGATCAGGCTCTGGTTGTCCTTTGAGTTCTGGCCGGCGTCATAGACGAGGGTGAGCCCACCAACATCCCCGGCGCCCATGGCGAAGCGGGCGACGAACTCCTCCACCAGGCTCGGGAACTGCGTCACGTCGGGTTTGTTGCCGGCATAGGCGTGGCTGACGAGGGGGATGCCGCCATCGGTGGACACGACGAGGCCGAGGCCGACGATGCGCAGGTCCGTTCGCTTCTGCTTGGCGTGACCGCGCTGGGCGATCGGGGCGCGCTCGTTGCCCGAGTCGATGTAGGTGGCGAAGTTGGTCATGTCGAGCACGAGGCCCGACAGGTCGACGGAGAAGACATCGACCATGCGGGTCACGATGCGCCGCTCGATCTGTGCCAGCTGGTCTTCGCTGATGGCGTCCATCGCGTCCCAGAACCGCCGGTGGTCGAGTGCGGAGGCGGGCAGGCGGACGAAGCGGTCGCCAGCGGTGGTCTTCCACCACTCGGAGAACTTGCGCTTCGAGCACGGGTCGACCACCCGGTTCGCCGTGGCCAGAGCGATATAGGTCCCAACCGACGCCGCCGCGTCCTGGCGCCGCGGGCCGACCACCTCGTCGATGATCTCGGCGACTCCGAGGCGCCCGAGCACCGACCACGCCGCGGCCAGGTCGCCGAAGGCGAGGTGGCGGGTGCGGTCCGGTTCGCCTGGTCCTGTCTCGGAGAGCCGGGCGGCGATCTCCTCGGCCGAGCCGAGGTAGCGCTGGGAAACGATGCGAGGCTTGCCCCCCACCCGGGCCGACTCGACGAGGTAGTAGTAGGTCTTCCCGCCCTGCTTCTTCCCGACGATAGATGCCATATATAGGTAATACACCACCCAGCGCCAAATCGCGAGCCTCTGACCAGCACAAACGCGCTGGTCAGAGGCCCTTTTGGAAGAAAGTTTCGAGCGGGCTGGAGATCAGCTCATCGGAACAGCCCGGAAACTCCCGCTAGTGGGAAGGCAAGGGCGACCGGGTCGGGGTGACCGGCCGTCGAGAACGTGATCGTGTTCGACGCTGGGTCAGTGGTGGCAGCCAGGATGCTGTGGACATCCTGAGCGGTCCCACCCCGCCCTC
>JAXDMK010000090.1:0-26059 GCA_034666105.1 Actinomycetota bacterium
ATTACCTCGAGGACCGCAAATTTCCCCCCTCCGAGGACTTCAAGAAGCAGGCCCTCGTCACCGACCTGTCGATCTACGACGAAGCCGAGCAGGATTTCGAGGGCTTCTGGGCCCGGCAGGCGGCCGACCTCCTCGATTGGGAGACCGACTGGGACACGATCCTCGACTGGCAGCTCCCCTTCGCCAAGTGGTTCGTGGGGGGCACGCTCAACGCGGCCGCCAACTGCCTCGACCGGCATGTGGCTGCGGGCCGGGGTGACAAGGTCGCCTACCACTGGGAGGGCGAGCCGGGCGACACCCGCACCATCACCTACGCCGAGCTCACCGAGGAGGTGTGCCGGTTCGCCAACGTGCTCAAGTTCCTCGGGGTGGAGCGGGGCGACCGGGTCAACATCTACCTCCCCATGATCCCGGAGCTACCGGTGGCGATGCTCGCCTGCGCCCGCATCGGGGCGGCCCACAGCGTGGTCTTCGGCGGGTTCTCGGCTGACGCCCTCCGCGACCGGATCAACGACGCCGAGGCGAAGGTCCTGGTCACGGCCGACGGCGGCTGGCGCCGGGCAAAGGAGGTGCCCCTCAAGGCCAACGCCGACGCCGCCCTCGAGGGCACGCCCACCATCGAGCACGTGGTCGTCGTCCGCCGCACCGAGACCGACGTCACCATGGTCGAAGGCCGCGACCAGTGGTACCACGACCTGATGGGCCCCGACGGGCCGGGCCGGTCAGCCGACTGTCCGGCCGAACCGATGGACTCCGAGCAGCTCCTCTACCTCCTCTACACGTCGGGGACGACGGCCAAGCCCAAGGGCATCATGCACACCACCGGCGGCTACCTCACCCAGGTCGCCTTCACCCACAAGTACGTCTTCGACCACCATCCGGAGTCCGACGTCTACTGGTGCGCGGCCGACATCGGCTGGGTCACCGGCCACAGCTACATCGTCTACGGGCCTCTGGCCAACGGGGCCACGTCGGTGATGTACGAGGGCAGCCCCGACACCCCGGGCAAGGACAGGTGGTGGTCGATCATCGAGCGCTACCGGGTGACCATCCTCTACACCGCCCCCACCGCCATCCGGACCTTCATGAAGTGGGGGACGGAGCACCTCGAGGCCCGCGACCTCTCGTCGCTGCGGGTGCTCGGCTCGGTGGGCGAGCCCATCAACCCCGAGGCGTGGATGTGGTACCAGGAGCACGTCGGCGGCTGCCGGTGCCCGGTGGTCGACACCTGGTGGCAGACGGAGACAGGCGGCATCATGATCTCGCCTCTGCCCGGGGCCACCACCACCAAGCCCGGCTCGGCCACGTTCCCGCTCCCCGGGATCGGGGCCGAGGTGGTCGACGAGAAGGGGAATCGGGTCGAGGTCGGCGGCGGCTACCTCACCCTCACCCGCCCGTGGCCGGGCATGCTCCGGGGGATCTACGGCGATCCCGAGCGCTACCACCAGACCTACTGGTCGAAGTTCGAGGGCCGCTACTTCGCCGGCGACGGGGCCAAGCTCGACGACGAGGGCTACCTGTGGCTGCTGGGCCGGGTCGACGACGTGATGAACGTGTCCGGCCACCGGGTGTCGACGGCGGAGGTGGAGTCGGCCCTGGTCGACCACCCGTCAGTGGCGGAGGCGGCGGTGGTGGGGGCCAAGGACGCCACCCACGGGCAGGCGATCATCGCCTACGTCACCCTCAAGATGGGGATGGAGCCGAGCCACGAGCACGGCGAGGCCCTGCGCAAGCACGTCGCCACCAAGATCGGCCCCATCGCCCGGCCCAAGACGGTGATCTTCACCGACGACCTGCCCAAGACCCGCAGCGGCAAGATCATGCGCCGGCTGCTCCGCGACGTGGCCGAGGGCCGCGACCTGGGCGACACCACCACCCTGGCCGACGCGGGCGTGGTCGAGGAGATCAAGAAGCGGGCGGCGGCCGGCGCCGCCGACCAGGAGTAGTGGCCCCGGAGGAGCCGCCCTCGCCCAGATGGCCGTCCCACTGGCGGTGGCGGGCGGAACCGGTCGAGCCCCGGCCGGCGGTGATCTTCGACATCGACGGCGTCCTGTCCGACGCCACCGGCCGCCAGCACTTCCTCGACGACGGCGCCTCCGGGAAGAAGGACTGGCGGGGCTTCTTCGACGCCTGCGGCGAGGACCCCCTGCTGGAGGACGTGGCCGCGCTGGTGGAGGTCGTCGACCACGACATCGCCGTCGTCCTGCTCACCGGCCGGCCGGTGCGGGTGCAGCCCCAGACGCTCGACTGGCTGGAGCGCAACCACCTGCGGTGGGACCTGCTGGTCATGCGCAACGCCGGCAACTACCAGCACTCACCCGAGTTCAAGCGGCTGACGGTGAAGGAGCTGCGGGAACGGGGCTTCGAGATCAAGGTCGCCTTCGAGGACGACCTCCGCAACATCGAGATGTTCAAGTCGGAGGGCGTCCCCTGCGTCTACATCCACTCCGGCTATTACGATTAGCCCTGAGGGGACAGGTGAGGGGGACGGCCCCGGTGCCGTCCCCCCGCCGCGGTGGTGTCAGCCGGCGGGCTGGCGGACGTAGCTGCGGGCGACGTCGATCCCGACGACCTCGGGCTGGCCGACCGGCTCCGGTCCCAGCGTCCTGGCCAGGATCGGTCCGAGCGTCTCGGAGAAGAAGCGGTCGGCGTGGGCCTTGGACGTCCACACGGTGACGATGCGGGGTGAGCCGTCGGCGGTGCCGATGTAGCGGGCCTCCAGGCCCTCCGGCTCGCCGCTCATCTGGGCCATCACCCGGTTGACCTGCTCGAGCGACCCGAACGGCGGGGTTGAGACTGCGATCCACTGCATGGCTTACTCCTCTTTGTTGGGCGGACCGATCGGCCGCAAGAGGAAACCTAGAGATCCGTCCCGATTCGGCCATCCGCCGGATGACTCATCGGCTTACTCATTCCTCATCGGCCGGTCTGTCCCGGCGCGCGCTCCAGGCTGCGATCTGAGCCCGGGTGGTGAAGCCGAGCTTGGTGAGGATGTGCTGCACATGATTCTGGGCGGTCCGCTCCGAGATGATGAGCCGCGCCGCGATCTGCCGGTTGGTGAGTCCCTCGGCGACCAGCTCGGCCACCTCCGCCTCGCGGCCGCTGAGCGGGTCCGCCCGCCCGCCGGCGCTCACGCCAGCGAGGAGGGCCGAGGTGCGGTCGAGGTAGGCCGCCATCCCCAGCGCCCGAACCAGGCGGGCGGCGTCGCCGGCGGCGACCTCGGCCCGCGTCCGGTCGCCGGGCCGGTCGCGGGTCATCAGCGCCGCCGCCAGATGGAAACGGGCCTCGGCGACGAAGCCCGGGGCACCGGCCGCGGCCGCCTGCTCGGCGGCCGTAGCCAGGTCGTCCACGGCGTCGTCCAGGCGGCCGAGAGCGGCCGCGCCCCGGCCGAGGGCGAGCTCAATCGGACCCATGTAGGCGACGCCGTCGCCGACGACGTGCTCGCCCCGGAAAGGCTCCAGCCGCCCGAGCAGGATCGCCAGGTCGTCGTGGCGGCCGAGGGCGGCGGCGGCGAGGGCACCGTAGACGCAGCCGGGAACGATGAAGAAGGCGGGCAGGGACCACGACGGAAGCGGGCCGGCCTGCTGGTACGCCGCCGCCGCCTCGTCGGCGAGCCCTGCGCCCAGGAGGATCAGGGCCCGCGAGAGGCGAGCGATCGTTGTGAACCGGGGTGGTGGTTCGTAGGCCCGCCGGGCGAACGCCACCGCCTCGTCGGTGACGCCGACGTGGCCGGAGAGGGCGCACTGGAGGCCGAAGTAGGCGCCCGCCGCCGGCACCGGCTCGACCGCCAGCATCGTCTCGAAGCCCCGACGACCGATGGCGGCGGCGTCGGCGTACCGGCCCTGGGCCTGGGCGACGCACGCCGCCGCCCGGTCGAAATGCCAGGCGCTGACGGGTCCGCCGAGACGATCCACTGCGACCTGCAATCCGGGGAGCTCGTCGGCCGCGGCCGTCACCCGGCCGCTCTCGAGGAGTCCGCCGATGCGCCAGAGCAGGCCCCACATGGTGTTCCGGGCGCTGTTCGTGCGCTGCGCCAGCGTCAGCATCTCCCCCGCCAGGAGCAACCGCTCGTTCCGCCCCGCCGGTCCTGGACACGCCTCCTGGCGGGCCCGCAAGGCGCCGGCCAGGGCCCGGTCGTCGCCGGACGTCCGGGCCAGTTGCAGGGCCTCTGCGCTCAGGGCCTCGACCCGGTCCTGCTCTCCGTCGTAGAAGGCGAGGTGGCTGCGCTGGGCCAGCAGTCGGGCCCGTACGGCGCGGTCGGCCGGGTCGACAACCGATTCGCCGAGCCCGGCCAGCGCCTGTTCGCACAGCTCCTTGGCCACCGCGTTGACCCGGGGATCGGGCGCGGCCTCGAGCACGAGGGCGGCCTCGGCCAGGAGCAGGGGACTCCCCGCCCTGCGGGCGACTGCCGCGGCCGACACGGCGGCGTCCATGCACCCGTGCAGCTCGCCCGCCAGGTAGCTGGCCCGTCCCAGCGACAGCAGGACCCGGCCCTGCTCGACGTCAGGGGCCGTGGTCGGCAGGGCCAGTGCCGCCCGGTACAGCCTCACGCCGTCCTCGTAGGCGAGACGGCGGACGGCCTCGCCCGCGGCCGCCACGGCCCACCGGCGGGCGGTGGGGGCCTCGCCGTAGGGCGCCAGCTCGGCCCAGTGCCGGGCCAGTTCGGTGAGGTGGTCGGACAAGTCGCCGGCGAACCGGCGCTCAATGGCGTCGGCGACGGCGCGGTGGTTCTTCACCCGGCCGGCTGTCGTCAACGACGCCTCCACCGCCTCCCGGGTCAGGGCGTGGACGAACCGGTAGTCACCGGCGTCGCCCGCCCGGTCGACCAGCCCGAAGCCGATCGCCTCGTCGAGGAGGGGGAGACACGCCCCGATGGGCACGTCGAGGGCGGCCGCGACCAGCGGCAGGGAGAAGTCCCGTCCCACGATGGCCGCGGTCTGCACCAGCCGGCGGCAGTCATCGGTGACCCGTTCCAGCCGTGATCGGACGATATCGAGCACCGTCCCGGGCGGCCGGTCCGGTCGCCACGTGCCGTCGGCCATGGCCCGGGCGACCTCGCGAACGAACAGCGGGTTGCCGGCGGTGACGTCGAGGACGGCTTGGGCCGCGGCCGCCGATCCCGTGCCCGCGGCCCGGGTCAGCTGCTCCCGCACCTCGGCCAGGTCGAATCCCCGGAGGTCGACGCGCGCCACCGCCGGCGCCCTCCGGAGGTCGGGGAGGAGGCGGGGTAGGGCGCTTCCCGGCTCGACGTCGCGGAAGGTGGCGACCACGAGCAGCCGGGCGCCGCCGATGTGGTCGGCGAGGTGCCGGAGGGCAAACAACGACGGTTCGTCGGCCCAGTGGATGTCGTCGACGATGACGAGGAGGCACCCGCTCCCGGCCGCAGCCAGCACCGCCCGGGCCATCTCGTCGACCACCCGGAACCGGTCCTCGGGCGACTCGACGTCGCTCGGCGTCACCGGCGGCGGATCGAGCCCGAGAGATCGCAGCACCTGGCGCCAGGGCCAGAAGGCGGGCGCCCCCTCGCCCTCGAAGCAGCGTCCCCAGGCCACGGGAGTGCCGCCGGCAAGGGCCATGCCCGCCACCTCCTGGGCCAGGCGGGTCTTGCCGATCCCCGGCTCGCCGGCGCAGAGAACGAGACGACCGGACCCATCCCGAGCCGCGTCGAGGTGGGCCCGCAGGGCGTCGAGCTCGCCTCGCCGGCCGACGATGCCGTCGCCGACCGTGTCGTCGGGGACGGGGGTGTCCGGACGTGCGGTCGGCGGGTCCACGCCCACCAGCATCGCCTGTCGGCACCGATTCCGCGACCACCGCGGCTGCCGGCCACCGCCTCAGCGAACGGGAGTTGGCGCCTTCGGGCCGATCTGGGGCGCCCGCTCGGCGGGCACCCGCTCGGCGGGTAGGCGCTCGACGGGCAATCCCTCGACGGGCAGGCGCTCGACGGGCAGGCGCACGGTCACCTCGGTGCCCTGGCCCGGTTCCGAGGCGATCGAGATCTCACCGCCGTGCTCCTCGATGATGGCCTTGGTGATCGACAGGCCGAGGCCGGTACCGGGAACGGCCAGGTGATGGGTGGTCGACGACCGGTAGAAGCGCTCGAAGATCCGGGGCTGGTCGGCCAGGGGGATTCCCATGCCGGTGTCGGACACCCCGATCACCACGTCCGGCCCGTCGGCGCGCACCGTGACCCGCACCCGGCCGCCGTCGGGCGTGAACTTCACCGCGTTCGACAGCAGGTTGATCAGCACCCGGTCGAGCTGGTCGCGGTCGCCCTCGATCGTCTCGACGTCGGATGCCACGTCGATCGAGACGTCGAGGTCGCGGCCGGCCCGGCCGGGCAGGACCGCCTGGAGCGCGCCCTCCACCAGCGGCCCCAGCTCCACCGGGCCCATCGACATGCGGAAGGTCCCCGACTCCACCCGGGACATGATCAGCAGCTCCTCGATGAGGATGAGCAGGCGTTGGGCGTTGCGGTCGACGATGTCGAGAATCCGCACCTGGCGGCCGGCAAGGGTGCCGGCCTCGCCGTCGGCCAGCATCTCCAGGTAGCCGAGGATGCTGGTGAGAGGCGTCCGCAGCTCGTGGGAGACCGACGACAGGAAGTCGGTCTTCATCTTGTCCACCTCCTGGAGCCGGCCCCGCATCTCCTGCTCCCGCTCGAGCGTCACCCGCAGCTCCCGCTCGGCCCGCTTGCGGTCACTCACGTCCCGGCTGTTGAGGACGACGCCGTTCACGCTCGGATCGCCGACCAGGTTGGTGATGGCGGTCTCCACGTCGCACCACGACCCGTCCCGACGGCGGAGGCGGCACTCGACCAGGCACGAGTCCTTGCCTTCGTTCACCAGCCGGTTCAGGGCGTCGAGGAACGCGGTCGCGTCGTCGGGGTGGATCCACGCCGCCAGCGAGGTGTGCACCATCTCGTCGGCCACCAGCCCGAACACCCGGGTGACGGCCGAGCTCTGGTAGAGGATCTCGAGGCCGCGGTCGACGATGGTGATGACGTCGCTCGAGTTCTGGGCCAGCGACCGGAAGCGGGCCTCGGTGCCGGCCACGTGCTCCAGGGCGGCCCCCGCCAGCACGGCCACGAACTCGATGAGCTGCACCTCGTCGTCGCCGAAGAGGTCGGCCACCTGGCTATGGGTGACGTAGAGGCAGGCGACGGGCCGGCCCTCGCTGTAGATGGGCGTGCACAGGGCCGAACGCAGGCCGGAGAGCACGACGCTGTCGGCCGGGTCGGCGGCGCCGGTCTGGGAGAGCACCACCGGGCGGCCGGTGGCGAGGGCCCGGCGGACGAGGGTACGGCTCCACCCGTCGACCCGACCGCTGCTGCTCGACGAGTCGTCCTCCGATTCGTCGACGTCGAGGAGGAGGACCCGTTCCACGCGCAGCAGGGTGGCTGCCGCCTGGCGCACGGCGGCGAAGACGGCGGCGGGGGACGGCGCCGACGCGATGTGGCGGCCCACGTCGAGGAGGGTCGAGAAGCGGTCGGCCAGTGACAGGGTGGCCGGGGTGACGGGGGAGCGGGCCGGCGCCTCCGCCTCGGCGTCGGGGTCGGCGGTCGACGGGGGCAGGAAAGCGCTGACGGCGACTTCGGCGTCGGCGATGGCCGATTCCGGCCGCTCGGGGTCCACCGGCGTCCGGTCGATGCGGGCCAGGGCCAGCCGGCTGAGGGCGGCCTCGTAGCGGGCGCCCTGGACCTCGGCCGCGGCCAGGCTGCGCCGGAGAAGCCGGCGGGCCCGTCCGTCGTGTCCTTGCAGCGACTCCACCAGCCCCCGTTCCCGTAGGGCGTGGGGGGCATTGTTCTTGTAGAACCGGGCCACCCGCCAGCCCCGCCGGGCGGTGCGAGCGGCCTGCCGCAGCAGGGCCCGGCGCCGGTTGGCCCGGTAGGGCGACATGGCTTCGGCCTGGCTGCGCTGGGCGGTGGCCAGCCACGGCAGCACCGGCGCCACGTACTCCTGGCGCAGTCCGGCCCGCCGCACGATGGCGGCCGCCTCCTCCAGAACCGCCACCGCCCGTTCGCAGTGGCCGTGGCCCAGCAGGCGCACGCCCTCGGCCACGTGGACCTCGGCCGCGGTGTGGGCGTCGTCGTTGCGTTCCTCCAGCCGGGCCCGCACCAGGGCCGCCGGAACCTGTCCATCCGTCGCCCGCGACCACGCGCTCAGGCTCACCCCGGCCGCGGTGTCGTCGCCGATGGCGCTGGCCGCGGTGTACACGTCCTCGGCCACGGCCCGCGCCTCGGACAGCTCCCCCAGCCGGTAGAGGGCGAAGGCGACGTGCCAGCCGGCGGTGTTCGCCTCCCAGCGGTCGCCCGTCTGGTCGAGCAGGCGGATCGCCTCCCGGCACTGCTCGATCGACTCCCGGTAGCGGGAGGCGGCGTAGAGGACGACCCCGTAGAAGTTCAGGGACTGGCCCTGCCCCCAGAGATCGCCGAGGTCACGGCGGATGGCGAGAGAACGGCGGGCGTAGGCGATCCCCCGGCCGAACCAGGGCGCCATCGTCATCACCGGCGCGTGCTCGGAGTAGGCCTGGGCCAGCTCGGGCGACGGCGGGTAGCGCTCGGCCAGGTTCATCTCCCGCAGATGGACCCACGCGCACGGGACCTTGCCCGCGCTGAACCAGTACACGTAGGCCAACCGGCTGTAGAGGCGGATGGCGAGGAACTCGCGGTCGGCCCCCTCCCGGGGCCGGCGACCCACGAACAGGCGGGGCAGGAGGGTGTGGGCCACCTGGACCACGACCTCGACCAGCAGGGCGAGCACGAGCGCGGGGGACCGGCGGGGCAGACGGCGGTCGAGCTGGCGGACGGCCCGCTCGAGGTGTTCCCGGGCCAGGCGCTGGTCGCCCCGCCGGAAGGCGACGTCGCCCAGCTTGCCGCCCAGGATGGCCCGGGTGAAGTCGGTGCCGGCCAGGGCCATGGCCACCTCCAGGTGGGCGGTGGCCTCCTCGTAGGCGCCCTGGAGGGTGAGGACGTCGCCCAGCCCCTCCGCCACCGCCGCCCGGGTGCCCTCGTGGCCGGTGTCGGCGCAGGCGGCGAGGGCCATCCGGTAGTGGGCCGCGGCCACGTCGAGGGAGTGCTGGGCCCGGGCCCGGGACGCGGCCTCGATGGCGTAGGGCAGGGCCCGGGGGCCGTCGCCGGCGGCGTCGAAGTGGTAGGCGAGCTCGAAGACGCGGTCGGGGGCGGTGGCTTCGATGCGCTCCGCCGCCCGCAGGTGGAGCCGGCGGCGATGGGCCGGATCCAGCCGGGCGAGGAGGGCCTCCCGCAGCTTGTCGTGGAGGAGGCGGGCCCGGCCCGCGGCCTCGTCGACCCACACGATGCGCCGGCGGCTGGCCTCGGCCAGGCCCGCGGCCGCCTCCGCCGGGTCCTGCCGGCACAGCTCGGTGGCCAGGTGGAGGTCGAACTCTTTGCCCAGGACGGCCCCCACCGACAGCAGCTCCACCGTGGCCGGGGCCAGCAGCTCCAGGCGCCGGGTGAGGAAGATCGCCGCCTGGCGGGACGTCTGGACGTCGGCCATCCGCTCCTCGTCGACCACCCACCGTCCGGCGGTGTGGACGAGGGCGCCGCTCTCCACCAGGCCCCGCAGGACGGCCGCGGCCATGAACGGACTGCCCTCGGACAGGGCGGACACGGTCCGCAGGGCGTCCTCCGGAAGAGGGCCGGCCATCGACTCGGCCAGGCTGCGCACGCTCCCCGCCTCCAGCCGGGGAAGGGAGATGGCCGCCACCGGATGCAGGGCCCGCAGGAGATGGTCGGCCGGGACCTCCTCGGTGCGGAAGGCGGCGACCACCAGGACGCGGGTGCTCGCCCCCTCGCGTGATCCGCTCACACCCTCCTGCCAGTCGGCCAGGAGGCGGAGCGTCGGCCCGTCGGCCCACTGGCAGTCGTCGAGCAGGACGAGGGCGGGGGCGTCGGGCCGGTCCGGTGGCCCGGCCGACGAGAGGGCGTCGAGGAGAACACCGAGGGCCTTGATGGTGCGGGTCTCGCCGTAGGCCTCGGGCCCGAGGTCGGCCGTGCCCTCCCGACCGAGGACGGGTCCGAGGGCGGGAAGGGCGGCCACCACCGCCTCGGCCCGGTCGCCGACCGCCTCCCGCAGGCTCTCGGCCAGCCCCGGCCGCTGCCGGGCGGCGTCGACCAGTCCCGCCACCACGTCTTCCAGCAGCTGGAAGGGACGGCGGGCGGCCTCCTCCACCCCCTGGCCCCGCAGGATCCAGGCGTGCGGCTGCGACTGCTGAGCCAGCTCCTCCAGCAGCCGGCTCTTGCCTCCACCCGATTCCGCCTCCAGCAGGACGAGCCCACCCTGGCCGTGGGCCGCCCTTTCGACCAGGTCGGTCAGCGCCGCCAGCTCGGCCGTGCGGGCCACGAACGACGGCTCGGTGAGCGCCTGCCGGCGGTCGTGGAGTCCCACCACGACGGCCGGCTCCCGCACCCCCCGTCGCAGCCCGTCGGCGATGGCGGTGAGGTCGGCGACGGCGGCCGCGGCCGTCTGGTAGCGCTCGGCCGGGTCCTTGCGCAGGAGGCGCTGGATGACCGCGTCGAGGGCCTGGGGGACGTCGACGCCCAACGCCCGCAGACGCGGTGCGGGAGTGCTCAGGTGCTGCTGCAGCACCGTGCCCACGTCGGCCGCCGAGAAGGGGGGCTCCCCGGCCAGGCACTCGAAGAGCAGGATGCCGGTGGAATACAGGTCGGAGCGACCGTCGACGGGAGTGGGGAGGAGGCCGGCGACCTCGGGCGCGAGGTAGCGGACGGTGCCGACCTGCTCGTCCCGGAGGGGCGCCGCCAGCGACGAGCTGCGGGCGAAGCCGAAGTCGATGAGGACGGCCTGGCCCACCGGCTCGGCCTCGTCCACGATGACGTTGGCCGGCTTCACGTCGCGGTGCAGCACGCCGTTGTCGTGGGCGTGCTGCAGCACGGAGAGAACGTCGATGGCCACCTTCACGCTCGATGCCACCGACAGCGGGCCCTGGGTCAGCCGCTCCTGGAGGGTGATGCCGGGGATCAACGGCTGCACGAGGTAGACGTGACCCCCCT
The DNA here is from genome assembly GCA_034666105.1 of Actinomycetota bacterium. GTDB lineage: Bacteria > Actinomycetota > Acidimicrobiia > Acidimicrobiales > AC-14 > JAXDMK01. Next base: position 11,027 of record JAXDMK010000090.1, read on the forward strand.
CCCGGCCGCCCCCCTCCCGGGCAAAGGTCACCGGGGCCCGGACGATCGGCGCCAGCCGGTGCAGCACCTCCGCCTCGTGCTCGAGCCGGGCCGCGACACCGTCGGCCAGGTCGACGGCGGCCGCCCGCTTGAGTACGACCGCCCCGCCCGCCCCGCCCGCGTGAAGGTCAGTCGCCAGCCATGTCTCGACCCCGTGCTGGGCCTTGATCCGCCGCTCGCAGCGGAACCGGCCACCCAGCACGGACTGCCCCGCCTGCAGCGGATCGGTATCCGAGCCGCCCACGTTCATCTCCTGCCTCCTTGCGTCCGACGGTCACATCGGCGGTAGGAGGGGTCGGCTGAAGGGGAGAGGTTCCTTCGGCCCACGGGGCGCGGCACCGGGGCCGGCGCGCCCGTGCCCCGGGCGGCGCCCAGGGGGCGCCCTGAGTCAGGGGCAGCCGGTTCCAAGGTATTCATCTTCGGGTCCGCGTCTCACGCCGTTCTCAACCGGCGGTCAACCTTCGCCCAACGACGGCGGTCGCCGTGCGACCCTCTCTAGATGTCGTCCGGGTCGGCGGGCGGGCCGGTGCCGGGGTCGTCCTGGCCCGTCTCGACCACCCGGAACTGCCCGGCCGAGTAGGTGACCTCCGAGACCTGGATGTAGGCCGGGCAGCAGTTGGGCTCGCCGTTGGGGTACTTCGCCTCGTAGTCGGTGATCGACCCCGGCGTCACGGTCGCTCGCCCGTGGGAGAGCTGGCGGGCGGCGGACACCTCCAGCGGCGAGGTCGAGCCCTGGACGATGTCGTAGGCGAGGATCGACCCGCTGCCGGTGAGGTGGTATCCGAACACCATCTCCGGCTTCCCGTCCCCCGTGAGGTCGAGCTGGCGGACGTTGACCTGGGCGATCCCCGTGGTGTCGGCCAGGCGCAGGTCGGTGAGCCAGGCCCCCTTGCCCTGGCTCCAGTGGAGGACGAGCGCCTGCCACTCGGTGAACGCCCCTGACGGCCGGTACTCGGTGAGCCACACCCAGGTTCCGCCGGCCATGGCGACCGGTGCGCAGCCGTCGAGGGTCCAGCCGCCGTCGGCCAGGGCGGTGCAGTCGCTGTCGGGACCGTCCGTGGAATGAAGCGTCGGTTGGGGAGCCTGCTCGAGGAGGGCTCCCGAGGCGGTGACGACCGTTCCCGAGGGGACGACCGTCGTAGCCGGCGCCGGCCCCGGCGTGGTCGCGGGGCCGCCCCCGCCGGCCGTCGTTCCCGGACCCCCGCCCGGCGCGGTGGTGACCGCGGCGGGCGACGTGGTGGTCGTCCCACCGGTGGCCACGCCGCCGTCGCCCCCCGATGCCGCCCGCCCCACGAGAAAAGCCACCACCACCACCAGGATGACGGCCCCGACACCGACTGCGACACGAACGCGACGATCCATGGCCGCCATCATCTACCCCAGGAAACCCGCACACGCGGAACGAAGGGCGTTGTGAGAGCGTTGAACCCGCTGGACACTCATTGTCCACGAGGAGCAGAGATGAGCAAGAACACAATCAAGACCTACGTCCTGCTGGCCGCTCTCGGCGGCCTGCTGGTCCTCATCGGCGGAGCATTCTTCGGCGGCAACGGGGCCATCATCGGCCTCGCCATCGGCCTCGTCTTCGTCGGTGCCTCCTACTGGTTCTCCGACAAGCTGGCCATCAAGTCGGCCCGCGCCGTCCCCGTCAGCGAGGCGGAGATGCCGGAGTACTACCGGATCGTCCGGGAGCTCACCACCAAGGCCGGCATGCCCATGCCCGCCCTCTACGTCACCCCTGATCTCCAGCCCAACGCTTTCGCCACCGGACGGAACCCCCAGCACGCGGCCGTCGCCGTCACCCGGGGCATCCTCAACATCCTCGACTGGGACGAGCTGCGTGGCGTCCTGGCCCACGAGTTGAGCCACGTCGGCAACCGCGACATCCTCATCGGGTCGGTGGCCGCGGCCGTGGCCATGGGCATCACCTTCGTGGCCCGCATGGCCATGTGGGGCGCCATGTTCGGCGGCGGTGGCGACGACGACAACCGCAACCCCATCGCCCTCCTGGCCTTCAGCCTCCTGGCTCCCATGGCCGCCCTCGTCCTGCAGATGTCCCTCAGCCGCAGTCGGGAGTACGAGGCCGACCGCTCCGGCGCCCGGCTCATCTCCGACGGCGAGCCCCTTGCCCGGGCCCTGGCCAAGCTGGAGCAGGGCGCCCGGGCCATCCCCATGAACGTCGATCCCGTCCAGGCTCAGAAGTACATCGTCAACCCCCTCACCGGCCGCAAGGTGCGGTTCGCCAACCTGTTCACGACCCATCCGCCGATGGAGGACCGCATCCGGCGCCTCCGTTCCGGCGAGTGGCAGGGCTGAACGCCATCCCACCTCGTCTCCCCCGTACGGGGGAGGATGGGGGCGGGTACCGGACGGAACGATAGGGATCGTCCCGACCCGAGCCCGATACCTGGTCGTACTCGCTGCCGTCATCTCCTTGACGGTCGGCGCCACCGGATCGGTGCGCGCCCAGACGCCGCCCTCGCCGCCCACCACCAAGGGGCTGCTCGAGCAGGTGCTCACCGACCTCCTGACGCCGCCCGCGCCCCCGCCGGCCCAGACCGCAGTGGCGGCGCCGGTACCGCCCACGGCCCCCCCGCCCGCCGCCGCGCCGCCGGCCGCGCCGGCACCCCCCGCCCCCGCTCCGGCCGACACCTCGTCCCAGGTGATCCCGGCCGAGTACCAGGGCACCATCGACTGGAGCCACGCCCGTAGCCCCCGCTCCACGTCCGCCCTCCTCGACGCCCTCCGCCGCCTCGAGGACCTGGGCTTCACCGCCGAGGAAGCGGCGGTGATGGGGATGGGCCAGTTCCCGGTGGCGGGCCCGGCCGACTGGGAGGACGACTGGCACGACCCCCGCTTCGGTCCCCCGTTCCACCTCCACCAGGGCAACGACATCTTCTCCGACCGGGGCACGCCCGTCATCGCCCCTGAGGCAGGCACGGTCCGCTTCGAGGACGGCGGCCTGGGGGGGAAGGCGGCCTACGTCACCACCGGCGACGGCACCTACTACTACATGGCCCACCTGAACACCTACGCCGACCCGCTCTACAGCGGGGCGGCGGTGAAGCAGGGCCAGATCGTGGGCTACGTCGGCAACACCGGCAACGCCGAGAACGGCGCTCCCCACCTGCACTTCGAGATCCACCCCTACGGCGGGGGCGCCACCAACCCCAAGCCCATCCTCGACCAGTGGCTGGCCGACGCCATCGACAACGTCCCCACCGTGCTGGCCGCCTACGGGGTCAACGTGCCCCGGGCCATCAGCTCGGCCGGCATGCTCCGTCGCTTCGACGAGGGCAGCCTGGCCGGATCCGGCCGCCCCCCGGAGACGGCCCTGCTGTGGGCCTCGTCGGTGAGCGCCGGCGGGGGGACGCTGCGGGTGGCCGAGGTGGAAGCGGTGCGCATGGCCGGGAGCATCGACTGGGACAGCCGGGCCACAACCGCGCAGCAGCAGTCCGACGTCCTCCGCGAGGCACGGTCGGTGGCCAGCTCGGTGCTGGTTCCCCTCACCCCGCCGCTGGTGGTGGTGCTCCTAGGCCCCGCCGTCAGTCACGGAAATTCTTGAACTGCAAGGGGATCCCGAAGTCGTGATCCTTGAGGGCGGCGATCACCGTCTGGAGGTCGTCCCGCTTCTTGGCCGACACCCGCACCTGCTCGCCCTGGGTCTGTGACGAGACGCCCTTGGGGGCGTTCTCCTTCACAAAGCGGTTGACCTCCCGGGCCTTCACGTCGTTGATGCCGGCGGTGATGGTGGCCGTCTGGCGGACGACTCCCTTGGAGCCCTCCTCGATCTTGCCGTAGGTGAGGGACTTGAGCGACACCGTGCGCCGGACGAGCTTCTCCTCCAGGACCTGGACCAGGGCCCGCATGCGGTCGTCGGTGGCCGACTGGAGCTTGATCTCGCCGTCGCCCAGCTCGATCGAGGAGCCCGTGTCCTTGAAGTCGAAGCGGGTGGCGACCTCCCGCTGGGCCTGATCGACGGCGTTGCGGACCTCCTGGAGGTCCACCTCGGAGACAACGTCGAAGGTGGGCATCGGGTCAACGGTATCGTGTGCTCGCCTGCGTACTTCACAGGGGGTCGGTGCCCGAGCGGCCAAAGGGAGCAGACTGTAAATCTGCCGGCACAGCCTACGAAGGTTCGAATCCTTCCCGGCCCACGCACGCACGCACGCCAGTTCTCCGTCCCTCTGACCGGGGCGGACGTCGGATGACGGGCCTCGATCCCGCTGGCGGGGGGACAGGCCCATCCATGGCGGCGGCGAACTGCGTCCCCTACCCTCTGTCCAACCGGAGTGTCAGCCGCGGCGGTGTGGCGACTTCGGTGACGTGACCGGGGAGAGGGGCGGGCGTGGCGTTCAGGACGGAGCTGGTGAGGCCGGACGACCTCGTCCATCTGCGGGTCTCCGGCTCCAACCTCGTCCTCGATACGTCGGTTGCCGACGATCCGGTTCTGGTCGTCGAGGACCGGGCCCGGCTCGGCCATCTGGTCGTCGAGTTCCCCGCCCAGACCGTGGCCGAGGCCGCCTACTTCGAGTGGACCGTCGTCCCGGCCGAGAACAAGGACGCCGACGGGAACCCGCTCCCCCGGAAGGACCCGGACGCGGTCCCCTCGTCGGAGCCGTTGGATTCCCCGGGCCAACCGGGCGGCGCTCACAAGTCCGCGGCCCAGGTCGGTCGGGCCAGCCGGTTGGTGTTCGAGGTCCCCCGGAACGCCAGGATCCGCTTCTCGCTCGAAGGCCTGCTCGACTGGTCGGGGCTCGAGCTGAGCGTCAGCCCCATCGCCGCCATCGGCCGCGATCCTTCGCCGGCCGCGATCGCGGCGGCACCCGACATCCGCCCGCCGCACACCACCGAGACGTCGATCGAGCTTCCCTACCGCCTGGTCGTCTCGCCCACAGCCGACGTCGTCTGGCGGCACCGCCTGACCCCGTTCACGTGGAAGGGCCGCACCGAGCTGTGGCACACCCGCCTGGCCCTCGGCCACGACGGCCCGGACGCCGAGCTGTCCCGCCTGCACACGGCCCCGTTGCGGGCCATCTGGTCCGACGACTACCGCCCCGACAATCCCCCCCACCCGAGCGAACCCGACCCCGACCTCCAGCGCACGGCCATGTCGGCCAACGACCGCTACCAGCTGGTCGTGCTGACCTCGGCCTTCCACGGTTGGCTGGCCGAGAGGCGGATCGAGTTCCCCCTCTTCGGGGCCCAGGGAATCAAGCTCATCCCGATCGACGTCACCGTGCCCCATGTGCCCGAGCCGTTCGAGGCCCAGCAGCTGATGATCTCGCCCCTGGGGGGCTGGTTGAAGTCACGGGGCCACTGGGTCCCTCCCCGGCCGGCGCCGCCCGAACCCCTCCACCGGCTCCGCCTGGAGGAGCTCCTCCACCCGCACGCCCTCGACCGGGCCCTCGACCGGGCCGTCGACCGGGGCCTCGACCGGGCGCTGCCGCTCCGGCGTCGGGTGGCGTTGGGCCCGGGCGCGGCGGCCAAAGCGGCGGCAGCGGTTCCGGCCGGCGACGGGCCCACCCAGCTCGACCTCTCCGAGTGGGTGCACGTCGCCTCCCTCGGGCGCGACCACTACGTCCGCATCGTCTACGAGGGTGAGCTGTGGCCGTTCCGCCACCGGGCCGCGCTGGTGAAGGTGACGGAGCGGAAGTTCCGGGAGACGGGCGGCATCGTCGGCGCCTACCTCATGCAGCGGATGTTCATCGTCGTCCGGGAGCCGGAGAAGACCTTCTCCGACTTGGGCAACCCCTTCCGCAAGGTCCGGCTGACGACGCTGGTGACGCCCGACATCGCCGAGCCGACGCCCACCCCGGGACTGCTCCGTACCTTCTGGGTGCAGGTGGTCACCGACGCCAATCCGCCCGCCAACCGGGCCTACTTCCCGTTCCACGGGGTCGCCACCGACGGCCGCGGCAACCAGGTCGACTTCACCGTGCCCCTCCTGTTCGTGTCCCTGAGCGACATCGGGACCCCGGCCAACTTCAAGCTGGCGGCCGACACCTACAACGCCCGCGACATGACCGACGACCGGAACCTCGACGTACCGGGACAGAAGGTGGTGTTCGCCGAGCCGGCGGGGAACGACAACACCCGCCTGGTGACCGACACGGTGAACTTCGTCGTCGACCGCGACGGCAAGCCGCCCCAGATGCTCAGGCCGAGGTCAGGGTCGAGCAGATCCGCGAGCTCCTCGGCACCGACAAGCCCACCACCATCGCCTACCTCGGGTCGTACGTGGCGTCCGGCTTCGACGGGGCCACAGGCGTCTTCGCCCGCATCGCCAAGCTCTCCGGCGGGGGGACCGTCGACACGCTGGCGTCGATGGTCGACAGCAAGCTGGGGGTGGAGTTCAGCGCCGACAAGGCGGGTGGGTTCGCCACCCCGAACATGGCGGTGACCTCCCTCACCCGGAAGATGGGCCCGGTGGCGGGCGACGTCGGCGACGCGGTCACCGGCACGTTCAAACCGACGGCCTACTTCCCGGCCAAGACCGCGTTCCTGTTCAACACCTTCGACCTGATGGACCTTCTGGCCGCCGGTCCCCTCGGGCAGAAGGCACCGACGATGACCACCGAGCGGGCCGGCACCGACCTGCTGACCAGGCTGTCGTGGGACTCCACCGTCGAGCCCAAGGACCTTGTCATCGCCGCCTTCCTGCCGGCGGCGAGCACCAGGCTGAAGGTCGACGGCGAGATCCGGAAGCCGCTCGACGCCAGCCCGCCCACCGCCGACTTCCGGGGGACGCTCAACGACTTCGAGGTCAGCGTCCTCCAGTCCGTCTTCATCAAATTCGTCGAGTTCAGCTTCCACACCCGGACGGGGAAGAAGACCGACGTCACGGTCAAGCTCGACCCCGCGCTACCGGTGCGCTTCGGGGGCGACCTGCAGTTCGTCGAGGAGATCCGCAACGCGATCCCCCCCGATCTCTTCGGCGACGGACCCAGCCTCGACATCTCCCCGTCGGGTATCCGGGCCGGCTTCAGCTTCGCCCTTCCCCCGCTGGCCGTGGGCGTGTTCGCCCTGAAGGACGTGAGCCTGGGCGCGGCGCTCACCCTGCCCTTCCTCGACGGTAAGCCCGTCTTCGACTTCAACATCTCCGAGCGGGCCCACCCGTTCCTGCTCACGGTGAGCCTGTTCGCGGGCGGGGGTTTCTTCCACCTCCAGCTGGACACGGCCGGGATGAAGAGCCTGGAGGTGGCGCTCGAGTTCGGTGCGGCCGCGGCCATCGACATCGGTGTGGCCAGCGGCGAGGTCCACATCATGGCCGGCATCTACTTCAAGCTGGAGCGGAAGGAGGGGGCGACCGACCTGTCGGCCGTTCTCTCCGGCTACCTGCGCATGGGGGGCTCGCTCAGCGTCCTCGGGCTGATCACGGTGTCGGTGGAGTTCAACCTGAGCTTCACCTACGACTCGAGCACCGACAAGGCGTTCGGACGGGCCACCCTCACCGTGCAGGTGAAGGTCGTGTGCTTCAGCAAGTCGGTCGAGCTGACCGTCGAGCGGGCCTTCGGGGGCAGCAACGACCCCACCTTCGCCCAGCTCGTCACCGGTCCCGATCTCTGGCGCGAGTATGCCGACGCGTTCGCCTGAGCAGGGGGTCGTCGATGGCTGACCACACGATCCTCTTCACGGTGACCACCCGGGCGGTGGCCGTGGACCCGGCCACGCTGCCCATCTCCGTGTTCGTCTCGCCCCGGTTGACCGGCGGCGACGTGCTGGGCGAGTTCCCCGACTGGGTGGGCTGGACCCGCAACCTCAAGGACAACGGCCTCGACCTCGAGATCGCCACCGACGCCGGCACCATCGTCGTTCCCATCGACACCGACGTGCTGCGGCCCGACCTGTGGGAGCAGCTCTTCGACGCCAGGACGCTCGTCGAGTCCCACCAGTTCGACGACTACTCGGGCCAATCGGTCATCACCTACTCGGTCGCCGACTGCCTCAGCGTCCTGAAGGCGATCTACCAGGAGGCGAGCGTCGACCTCGCCCTTCCTGATCCGCCCCACGACGAGGAAGATCCGCGGGAGGAGGAGCCCGAGCCGGGTGAGGACGGGCGCGGCGGGCGGGGGACGGCCGGCACCGGCGGGCAGTCGGCGGCCCAGAAGCGGGAACTGGAGAACGAGCGGCGGCGGGCCACCAACCGGGGCCGGCTGCGGGCGATGGTCAACGGGCTCCAGGTCCATTGGGACGGGCGTCTGGCCCCTCGCCTGCGGGAGGCGGTGCGGCTGCGGGACGGTTCGGCGGGAGTGCGCCGGGCCGGCCAGGTCCTCGACTCGGAGGGCCTACCGGTCCTCGGGGCCAAACCCTCGGCCAGCGTCCTGCAGAGTGCGGCCCTGCCCTTCTCCGTGTTCAGCCACATGCCCAGCCCCGAGTTCAGGGACGAGCTGACGGTTGACGGGGCGACGATCTTCGATTTCCACAAGGCGCTCAGCACCCGCAACTCCTATCCCCGGCTGCTGCGGCAGCTCGGGATCGTCTTCGACCTCGACCTACCGGCCGACTTCGTCGACGTGAAGGCGCTGCCGGGCCTGACCTCCCTGTGGGTGAAGGGGGCCACCCCCGCCACGACCGCCACCACCGCCGGCGCGTCCCGGCGCGATTCCGACTACGTCTCCGCCCCCTCCGCCCCCGAGTGGTCGACGCCGCCGACCGTCCGGTCGCTGAAGACGGCGGTGGCCCACACCCCCCTCACCATCCTCGACGAAGGCGACCACCGCTACTTCTTCACCGCCCCCCGGTTCCTGTCCGATCCCACGTCCCCCCTGATCTTCGGGCTCCTCGGGCTGGAGGCGGGCGACTTCGGCTTCGCCCAGCTCGACGTCGACGGGGGCATGCACAAGGCGATCATGCTGGCCGAGACGCTGCACCCGCCGGTCGGCCACAACCTCGACCCGGCGGCCCAGCCCCAGGACGCCCCCAACCCGGAGGTCTTCGACCCCGAGGCCACCCTGCCCGCCCTCCGCAGCGGGGGACTGACCCTGTTCGCCGACCGGGCGGGCGTGGCCCTGCTGACGGCCATCAAGGAGTCCAAGCGGTTCAACGACGCCGTCACCGGCACCGGTCCCGACGTCGTCCTCTCGGCCGACGACCTGGTGCGCGGCTACCGGCTCGACGTCTGGGACTCGCTGAGCGACGACTGGCACTCGCTCCACCTGCGCCGGTCCGCCTACCGGGTGGGCAACGTCGACGCCGACCCGGTGCCCAAGGTGGAGGAGGGGTTCGTGGAGCTGGCCGTGACCCAGCCCGCGCCGGGGGCCAAGCCCGCCACCACCGACCTCTACGTGCACGAGGCCATCGCCCGCTGGCGGGGCTGGAGCCTCAGCGCGCCCCTGCCCTTCCGCCACCTCACCCGCTACCCGGACGCGGCCGACGCCCTGCCCGACCCCAAGCCCGGCGATCCGCCCGACATGTACGACGAGAACGAGCCGATCACGCCGTTCCGGGTGACGTCGGAGTACAAGGTGGTGGGCGGCTCGCTGCCGCCCCAGCGGTTCGGCGTCCGCTACCGGATGCGGGCCCGGGTCGTCGACCTGGCCGGGAACAGCCTCGACCACGACGATCCACTGGCCGACGTCCTGTCCCGGCTGTTCGGCCTGCCCCTCGATCCCGAGGGTTTCGCCTACCTCCGGTTCGAGCCGGTGGGGGCGCCGCTGGTTGTCATCCGCGACCCGGCGGTGGTCACCGAGCCGGGTTCCGCCGTCCACCGGATCGTCCTGCGCACCTTCAATGCCAGCTCCGACCACGACGGCGATGCGGCCGACGCCAGCCTGGCCGACCGCCACGTCGTCCCGCCCCGGACCAGCGTGGAGATGGGGGAGCGGTTGGGCATGTTCGACGAGCCGTTCGGGAAGCTGAAGTCGGATCCGGCCACCTGGGACCTGATCGCCACCCGCGACGCGGGGGATTTCGCCAAGGCGACGATCACCATCGCCGGAGGCGCGCCGGCCGACTACCCGGTGGAGCCGGCGGCCGCGGTCGACGTCCTGCCCTACCTCCCGGAAATGCTCTCGGTCGGGGCCGCCATCCGCGACCTGCCGGGCACCGGATCCGGCGTGGTCGGACGAGCGGAGCCCGGCGCGGGGCCGGCGGGGCCGGTCGCCTACCAGGCCCTCAGCGATCCCAACCCCCGGCCCGGCTCGGCGACGATCGTCGGCTTCGGCGGCCCGACCTGGGAGGAGCGGGCCGGCTTCCGGCTCTCCCTCGCCGACCCCGCCCCCGGGCAGACCGATCTCTCTCCCCGGTGGGACCCGGGGGCACGTGTCCTCACCGTCTACCTTCCCCCGGGGGCGATGGCCACGGTGCCCCTGACCAGCTACGTCGCGCCCCACGACCTGAAGCTGCTGGGCGTCTGGCAGTGGCTGCGGGAGTACGTGGAGAGCGTCCTCGCCGCGCCTGACCGTCAGCGCCTGGCGCCGGGCGCCGACCGCATCGCCCACGTCCTCCAGCGGGCCGTCGAGGGCGGTCACTGGATGCTCACCCCGCCCACCCTGTTGACCCTCGTCCACGCCGTGCAGCAGCCCATCGGCCACCCCACCTTCGCCGCCCTCAACGTCGACCCCTTCGACGACGACAACCCCGACCGGCTCCAAACCGCCCCCGCCCGCGGTCCCGCCGATCCGGTGGAGCTGGCGCCGATCACCGCCTGGCGGCGGCTGGGTTCGACCGACGCCAACCTCCTCGGGGCGCTGAGGGTGCACGGGGCCAGTACGGCGCGGGTCGACCTGGAGGCGGAGTGGGACGACCCTGTCGACCGACCGCCCGTCAACCCCGGCGATCCGCCGACGGTGCCGGGCACCGAGCACCACACCGGGACGGCCGACGAGCTCCTCCTCAAGAGCCTGAAGAACGGCTACGTGCTGGCGCCGGGCAAGAAGAGCCGCCGGGTGGGTTACTACGACCCCGAGCACGACCAGATCGCGTTCGTCCGCCTGGGCGACCGCTCCCACCCCCCGCCCCGTGCGCTCGAGTTCTTCCGCCACGGCGCCCCCCGCCACGAGATCGGCGACACCAAGCGCCACCTCATCCGGTACCGGGCGAAGGCGACGTCGCGGTTCCAGGAGTACTTCCCGCCGGATGCGCCGGGCGGCTTCACCCGCACCGGAGCGGCGGTGACGGTCGACGTCCCCGCGTCGGCCCGGCCCCTCGCCCCCGACGTGGTCTACGTGGTACCCACCTTCGGCTGGCAGCGTCAGGCCGATACCAACCTCAAGCGCAGCGTCCGCTTCGGCGGCGGCCTGCGGGTCTACCTGGGACGGCCCTGGTACTCCTCCGGCGAAGGGGAGCTGCTGGGCGTCGCCCTCTACGACACCAACTCGATGGGCCCGCTCGACGCCGCCGCCCGCGACAAGTTCAAGCCCTACGTCACCCAGTGGGGCATGGACCCGATCTGGGACACGGGCGGTCTCTCCGGCGCCCCCGGTCTCGACCGGTTCCCGGACGCGGTGGCCCGGGACGGGAGCGTCTCGCTGGAGGAGGATGCGGCCGGCACCGTCGACGGCGACCCCGGGCGGGTCGACGTGGCCGGCGTCACGCCCGAGTTCGACCCCGTCCGCGGCCTGTGGTTCGCCGACCTGACGATCGAGCTTCCCAGCGACACCTACATGCCGTCGTCCGCCTGGCCCTGGTGCGCTACCAGCCCCACGCCCTGCCCGACGCCATGATCTCCCGGGTCGTCCTCGCCGATTTCATCCAGCTCACGCCCGACCGCACGGCCACCGTCACCGCCGATCCCCACCACCCGCGCACGCTGCGGGTGACGGTGAGCGGGGTGGCGCCCAGGGGCCCGGTGGCGACGGTGAGGGCCGAGCCCCACCCGACGTCCCTCAGCCCCCGGCCGACCCGGGTCGGCGTCCGGGTGCAGCGGCGGGACCCCTCCGTCCGCAGCGACCTGGCGTGGCACGACGTGGACGCCACCGTGGCCACGGTCGTCGTCACCCACGAGGGGCCGGCCGGCGCCGGGCCCGACCTTGAACTGTGGACGGGCCGGGTGACGTTCGCCGACCGGCCCGCGGCCGGCGAGTTCCGGCTCCTGGTGGAGGAGCGGGAGTTCATCTCCGCCCGCCACGCGGCGGTCGTCGACGACCGTGTGCAGCAGCCGAGCCGGGTGATCTTCGCCGAGACGTTCGCCCTCGACGAGGTGCTCACCGGCCACTGAGCCGGTTCCCGAGTCGAAAAATGACGCCCGTACCCCGTACGCTCGGGGGCGATGGACGCCCCCCCGTTGTCCCGCAGAACTCCCCGGGCGCGCTCGGCCGCCGACCTCCGCATGCGCCGCATCCTGCGCATCCCCGACGACGGTGCCCGCACCAGCGCCCGGTCGGCGGAGAACGCCTTCTCCACGTCGGTGTTCATCTCCGCCGTCCGTTGCCTGCTCACGTACGTCCTGCTGCCCATCGTGGGCCCCATCGTGGGCATCGCCGGCAACGTCGGCCCCGTGTTGGGCCTGGTCGTGGGCACGGTGTCGTGCGTGGCGATCGTGGCGTCGATGCGCCGGTTCTTCCGGGCCGACCACCGTTGGCGGTGGCGCTACACCGTGATCGGGGGGACGATCCTCGTCTTCCTGGTGGTGCAGGCGGTCATCGACATCGCCACCCTGGTCCGCTGACAGCCCCGCTCAGGAGGTCTTCGGCCGCCGCTCGCGCGCCAGGGCGTCGACCCGCCCGTACATCTTCTCCGCGTAGCGGATGTGGCGCAGCTTCTCGGCGAAGTCGAGGTGCTCGGGGTCGTTGATGCCCAGCGTCTCCTCCAGGTTCTCGGTGACCACCGTCTCCACCAGAGCCCCGTCGGCGGCGAGGATGCCGATCACGTCGGTGAGGTAGTACTCGCCCTGGGCGTTGTCGGTTCCCAGCCGATCGAGGGCGCCCATCAGGGCGGAGGCGTCGAAGCAGTAGGCCCCCACGTTGACCTCCCGCACCGCCAGTTGGGCGGGCGTGGCGTCCCGGGCCTCGACGATGCCGACCACCCGACCGTCGCCGTCACGGACGACCCGGCCGAAGTCGGGCGGGTTCTCCAACTCGATGGTGAGGACGACGGCGGCCGCGCCGGTGGCGTCCCGGTGCTCGACCACCGATCGGATCGTCTCCGCCGTCAGCATGGGCATATCGCCGTAGAGGACGGCGACGTTCCCGTCCCAGCCGTCGAGGAACTCCCGGGCCTGCATCACCGCGTGCCCGGTGCCCAACTGCTCCTCCTGGAAGGCGTACTCGACGCCCTCGTAGGCGTCGTCCACCGCCTCGATGACCTCGTCGCGACCCACGCCGACCACGAGGATGACGTCGTCGATCCCGGCGGCCATCGACGCCTCGAGGCAGTAGATAACCATGGGCTTGCCATCCACCAGATGGAGGACCTTGGGCAGGTCGGAGCCCATGCGCTTTCCCTGTCCGGCGGCCAGGATCACCGCTTTGCCGGCCCGGGCGGTCATGCGCCCTCCGCCGGGGCGAAGCTGGCGACGGCGGCGGCGCGCGTCTCGAAGGAGTCGAACACCTTGTTGAGGCGGGTCATGGCGAACATGACCTTGACCCACGTGGGGAACCCGCACAGCCGCACGTCGCCCGGCCCGATGCGGACCCGCTTGAACAGGTTCACAATCTCGGCCAGTCCGGCGCCGTCGACGACGACCACGCCGCTCAGGTCGATGACGTAGTTGTGGACGCCGAGGCCCAGCAGCTCACCGAAGGCGGCCTGCAGTTGGTCGGCGTGCTCGGCGTCGACCTCCCCGCTCAGAGTCACCACGGCGACGCCGTCCTCCCGCTCGGTCGTCACCTCCATCTACGCCCAACCTACCCGGCCCCGGCATTGCATCAGAGCAGCCGTTCCATGAGGACGACGTCGAGCCAGCGGCCGAACTTGCGGCCGACCTCGCGCTCGACCCCGACCATCTCGAAGCCGCACGACCGGTGGAGCGCGATCGACACCTGGTGGCCGTCGACGATCCGGGCCATGACCGCGTGGAACCCGTGGACCGTGGCCAGGCGCAGCAGCTCCTCCAGGATGGCCCGGCCGTAGCCCCGGCCCTGACGATCGCGCCGGACGTAGATGGAGTTCTCCACCGTGGTGGAGTAGGCGGGCCGGGAGCGGTAGGGGCTCAGGCAGCCGAAGGCGACGACCACCTGGTCGTCGGGGAGTGTGCCTTCGGTGACGACGATGGCCGGATGCACCCCCGCATGCTCGACCAGCCACGCCCGCTGCGCCTCCGGCGAACGGGCCACCAGGTCGAACGTGACGGTGGACTCGACCACCTCCAGGTTGTAGATGCCCCGGATGGCCTCGGCGTCGTCGGGAGCGGCCAGCCTGATCTCGTAGTCCGGGTTCTCGGCAGGCCGGTCGGACCGGCTGGCTATCATCGGGAAGGACCCGCCCCCTTAGCTCAGTCGGTAGAGCACAGCCATGGTAAGGCTGGTGTCGTCGGTTCGATTCCGACAGGGGGCTCGCACCGGCGCCGCCCGGTCCCGTGGAGTGAGGGGCCGGACGGCTTGTAGGCTGGACGGGCTCGGGGCGTGTCCCCGGGCACACAGCCCGCCAGGGCGGCGTAGCTCAGTAGGCAGAGCGCTCGGCTCATAATCGAGTGGTCGGCGGTTCGAGTCCGCCCGCCGCTACCGCACGAGAGGGGTAGCAACCACATGGCGAAGCAGAAGTTCGAGCGGTCGAAGCCGCATCTCAACGTGGGCACGATGGGCCACATCGACCACGGCAAGACCACGCTGACGGCCGCCATCACCAAGGTCCTCCACGACGACGACCCCACCGTGGCCTACACCGCCTTCGACCAGATCGACAAGGCGCCGGAGGAGAAGGCGAGAGGCATCACCATCACCATCGCCCACGTCGAATACACCACCCCCAAGCGCCACTACGCCCATGTCGACATGCCCGGCCACGCCGACTACATCAAGAACATGATCACCGGTGCGGCCCAGATCGACGGCGCCATCCTGGTCGTGTCCGCCGCCGACGGCCCCATGCCCCAGACCCGGGAGCACGTGCTGC
>JAXDMK010000091.1:0-5659 GCA_034666105.1 Actinomycetota bacterium
GGCGCCTGCTCCGACGACGGCACTGGGGAGAACAGCCACCCCGCCACCGAGCGTCCCGGCCGCTACCGTAAGAAGCTGCCGATCCTGCCGCGGCCTAACCGCGGCCTCGATCACATGGCACGCCAAGGCCGGCGGGGCAAATACTGGCTCTGACAAGGACTTTTCTTATCCCAGCCCTCGTAGCTCAGGGGATAGAGCATCGGTTTCCTAAACCGTGTGTCGCAGGTTCGAATCCTGCCGGGGGCACCACCTGGGTCTCGGATCAGCAGCCAGTCCTCCGGTATTCGATCCGAAGCCCGATCACATCCCGGCCACGTGTTGCCAACCCGGCGCATCCCGGCCCTGACGGGCGCCGCGGCAGGCAGTTCCGCAGACCGAACAGCGTTCGCCTATCCGATCCGCTTCCAGGGGGCGAAGGCGTTCTCGGACCCGGCCAGGGCGGTTTCCAGCTCCGGGTAGTGGCGGAGGAGCACCGTCTTCATGGTGTTGGAGTTCACCCAGTCGAGCCCGGCCTCGGTATACACGTCGGCCGTGTAGTCGGTCGTGAAGAAGCGGTCGCTGTTGAGGCGCCGCGACGCCATGAGGATGAAGATGCGGAAGGCGGTGTCGCTGAACCCGAACCCGGCCGGGCGGTCCTCGGCCAGGGTGCCCACCAGTAGGTCGACCCGCTCGACGTCGCCGTAGACCTCCTCCAGCTCGGCGGCCCACTGCGGGTTCGACGTGAGATCGGCGAACGTCTTGGCCGGTCGGCAGTGGACGAGGCGCCGGAACTGGTTGTACCGGGGGATCCCCCGCTCCCGGTCCCGCAGCACGTCGATCGCGCCCAGGTCGAGCAGCTGGCCGTCGGGCATCGTCAGGTGGCAGAGGAACGTCGGGAAGTTGTGGAGGACGACGGCGCCGGGATGGGCGATCCCGAGCGAGTAGGCGACGTCCGCCATCGACGTGCTGCCGTCGAGGACGGCGCGGGCCCGCTCGAAGGCGACGTCGGGGAAGGCCAGCTCCTTCAGGAAGCGCCCGTCGGTGGCGGAGGCGAACCGGATGGACTCGGGCAGGAGCGGGTGGAGGCGGTAGACGGCGGCGAACTCCTCGGTCAGCGAGAAGGGCACGCCGTGGTGGTCGGTGGCCGTCCCCGGAATCCCCCTGATGACCTCGTTTTGGCTGACCCGACTGAGGAGGTGGTGCAGCCGCTCGCCGGCCAGCCCCCACCAGTTGGCGTTCATCCCCAGCTTCAGGGTCGGGTGGGCGAGGATGCCGGGCGTCCACTCGACGGTGTGGATCTTGGCCATGAGGGCGACGTTCACCAGCCGGGCGGTGTTGAACAGCTGCTCGCCCGTCCAGTCGGGTCGCTCCTGGCGCAACCGGTCGAGGATGGCGTTGTGCTCGCGGGTGAACAGGGTGTGGAGCAGGCTGAGGCCCACCCACCAGTTGTCGGTGAAGCCCGACCGGTCGAAGCCGGTCACGGGGTCGACGGCCAGGAGGTGGTCGGTCTCGCCGATGAGCAGTCGCCCGTCGTGGAGCGAGCACAGGGTGGCGGTGACCTCGTTGTCACTCCCGTAGATCTGCGAGCCGTCCCACCAGTGCGAGGCCCGGTTGCGGAACGTGGGCGGGCGACCGGCATCGGCCGCGGAACGGTCCGGGTCGGCGGGCGTGCGCCGCACCAGCATCGGGTCGGTGGGCCACGGGTCGCCCGGCTCCAGCGGCAGTTCGAACTCGTCACCCCTCTCGGGCTTGCCGTGGGCGAACCAGTCATGGGTCTGAAACTGGATCCACGCCGCCGCCAGCAGGTTGAGCGACGTCGCCGGGACGAACGAGTCGCGCACCAGGAGGCGGCGGCTGATGAGCCGGGGGCTCGGCTCCAGCAGCCCCGGCAGCCCCTCGGGGACGGTGTCCTCGAGGGGGACGTTGCGGCCGAATCGACGTCCGACGGCGCCCATGCCGGGGTCGGAGGTGTCGTTCCACCTGCCGTCCGACGAACGGGCCCGCGGCCGGTGGGCGTCGCCGGCGTCGGGGCTGGGCGCGGAGGTCTCCGTGTCGAAGAGGTTCTTCTCCCGCAGGACGTCCCGCACCGCCACCAGGTTGAGGACCCCGAGCAACCGGGGCAGGCGGTGCCAGGGCACGAACCGGTTGACCAGCGAGAAGACGCCCCGGAGGGTCCGCCAGCCGAGTCCCCGCCGGGCGCGCCCGCCGCCCTTTCCACCCACCGCCGCTCGTTCCTGTGCCACCCCAATGGTCGACGGTAAGGCGTGCCCGCGGGTGGCGCAAGGATCGATGGACCCCGATGCGCCGGTGGTCAGGAGTCGTCGCGGAGGTAGGCCAGGACCGCTTGCACCCGGCGATGGTCGTCCGGGGTGGGGACGAGGTGAAGCTTGGTGAAGATGGCGCCGACGTGGGTCTCGACCGTCCGCCGGGCCAGGTGGAGACGGCTGGAGATGGCGGTGTTGGTGAGTCCCTCCGCCATCAGGCGGAGGACGTCGAGCTCCCTGGCCGAGAGCGACCCCAGCAGGCCGGGCGGACTGTCTGCGCCCACGAGGGCGGAGACGATGAGCGGGTCGATGGCGATGCCGCCGTTGGCGACCCGACGGAGTGCGTCCAGGAAGTCGTCGACGTCGAGGATGCGGTCCTTGAGCAGGTAGCCGAACCCCGACGAACCGCCCCGCAGCAGCTCGATGGCCCGGGTGGTCTCGATGTACTGGCTGAACAGCAGCAGGGGAGTGGTGTGGCCTCGGCGGCGGATCTCGATGGCGGCGCGGATGCCCTCGTCGGTGTGCGTGGGCGGCATGCGGACGTCGACGATGGCGACGTCGGGAGACAGCTTCTCGATGGACTCCAACAGCTCGTCGGGGCCGCCGACGGCCGAGACCTCGAACCCCTCGTCGGCGAGGATCCGGGCCAGCCCTTCCCGCAGCATGACCGAGTCCTCGGCGATCACGACGCGCAGGGGATCACCGCCCGGACGGTGGTGCCCGCGCCCGGCGGGCTGATGACCTCGAGCCGTCCGCTCACAGCCTCGACCCGGTCGACGAGTCCCCGCAGACCCGACCCCCGGCCGCAGGTGGCGCCGCCGGGCCCGCCGTCGGTCACCTCGGCCCGCAGCTCGTCGTCCACCGCGTGGATCGAGATGCGGATGGCGGCTCCGGGAGCGTGCTTGAGGGCGTTGGTGGTGGCCTCGCAGGTGACGTACCAGAGCACCGACTCGATGGGCCCGGGCGGCCGGGTGGGGACGTCGATGTCGACCGCGACCGGCGCCGGCAGCCGGGCCGCCAGCTCGGACACCGCGGCCCCGATCCCGTTGGAGACGAGGAGCGGCGAGATCACGTCCTGGGCGAAGCGGCGCAGCTCGGCGTTGGCCTCCTGGATGCCGGCGACGGCCTGGTCGATGAGGGCGTCGGCCGCGGGGCCAAGCTCCGGGTCGGCTCGGCGCTGACCGGAGCGCAGGGCCAGCCCGAGCGCCACCAGCTGGCTCTGGGCGCCGTCGTGGAGGTCGCGCTCGATGCGACGCCGTTCGGTGTCACCGGCCTCGACCAGACGGGCACGCGAGTCGCGCAGGGCGGTGAGTTGGCGTCCGAGGTCGGCCTGCATGCGCCCGTGCTCCAGGGGGACGGCGGACTCCTCCAGCACCCGCCGGAGCCGGTTGCCGTCGCCGGCCGTGGTCCGCCGGTGGGTGACCACGGCCACCCCGGAACCGAGCGCCACGTCGTCGACCTCGACGCCGTCGGGGGGGCCGGTGGCGGGACGGCCCCACGGGTCGAGGTGGGCGCCGTCGGCCAGGCGGTAAGTGAGCGTCAGGTAGGGGTCGTCGAGGACCTCGCCCAGCAGCGCCTGCAGGGCTCCCGGCTCGGGGGGCTGGCGGCCGGAGCTGGCGGTGAAGGCCCGGATGCGGCGGGTGGCCTCCCAGCCGCCTCGGTCGAAGAGGCGGTCGAGGCGGTCCTGGGCCCATCGGTGCACCGGCATGAGGACGATCAGGGCGAGGGCGGTGGCGAGGGAGGCGGCCACGACCGACGTGCCGGTGCCGAGCCGGAACGCGGAGCCGGCGACGGCGCCGGTGGTGGCCACCACGCCGAGCAGGACACCGGTCAGGCCGCCGTAGAGGATCGTGCCCTTGATCAGACGGTCGATGTCGAACAGGCGGTAGCGGAAGACGGCCACGCCCAGCGAGAGGAGCATGGCGACGAACCCGCCGACGCGGAACATCCACAGGGCGGGGACGATGGCGGCCGCGATGTTGGTCGACACGGCCACGACGACGCCGAAGAGCACCCACTTGAGCTGCTGGCGCATGACCCCGGCGCTGAGACGCCATTTCTCCAGGAGCCCCACCAGGCCGAGGGCGGACAGGCTGTAGGCGACGAGCATCCCCCCGCTGAGCACGGCCTCGCCGATGGTGCCGCGTAGGCCGGTGGACACGTCACTGGTGAGGATCTCCGCGCCCTGGTCGGGCCAGGCCAGGACCCCGACCACCACCAGCACCACCGGGAGCATGACCAGGGCCGCTCTCGGGATCCATGCGAACGAACGCGCCGCCTGGCCGTCCGGGACCCAGGCCACCAGCAGGGGCAGGAGGAAGGGGGTGGCGATGAGGGCCAAGCCGCCGACCATGCTGGCGGGGCTGGCCCAGGGCAACGACCCGGGCGCGGCGACCAGGCCGTGGTAGCTCCAGGCGGTGGCCAGGACGGTGATGGCCCGGAGCGTGCCCTGGGCACCGAGGACCAGGCCGACCCGGTCGCGGGGCCGCAGGGTGAGGATCGCGGCGGCCAGACCGGGCAGCGACAGGCCCATGGTGACCGACATCCACCCGTCCGGCCCGCCTCCGAAGTTCAGGGCGTAGCCGTCGGAGGACGCGAGCCGCGCTCCGACCACGGTGGCGCCGATGGCGAGCGCGGCCACGGTCCAGAGGCCGGCCACCGCCCAACGAGCCCGAGTCGAGCGATCGGAGTGCCACGGCACGCCGTCATGGTCCCATGCCCTCCGGCTGCCGACATCGTGGCCAGCACGGAAGCCGGTCGGGCGGGGACTCGGGGCGGGCACGCAATGATGAACCGTGCTGCCCACGAAGCGCCCGGGGACCGACGGGGCGCACAATCAGGACCAGCCCACCAGAGGAGAGGTCCCATGCTCGCAATCATCCCGCTCATCACCGGCGTCGCCCTCGGGCTCACCGCCCCCCGCCGCACCGCCATCATCGCCCAGGTCGTGTTCTACGTCCTGGCCGCCGCCGTCCTCATCGGCACCGCCCCGTCACACGACGCCAGCCACGGCGAAGGCGCCCTCCTGGCCCTGGCCCTGCTGCCCCTCGCCGCCCTCAGCCTGGCCGCCGGCCTGTTCATTCGGTCCCGCCGGGCCGCTTCACCGGCGGCGTCGGCCCGCTGAGGTCCCGCCGCCTCGGCTGGCCCCCTCGCCTAGGGTGTCCGCGTGCCGGTCGGGGTCGTCATTGGTGTGTGTTCGGCCGTCCTCACCGCGGTGGTCACCGAGATCTACTGTCACCGGTGCCTCGCCCACCACGCCTTCCGGGTGCGGCCCGGCTTGGCGTCCGTCCTCGACACGTACTTCCGGGTCATCGTCCTCACCGATCCCGAGACGTGGGCCGCCATCCACCGGCTGCACCACCGCCACGCCGACACGCCGCTCGATCCGCACTCGCCCCAGCAGCGACCCCCCATCT
>JAXDMK010000092.1:0-19374 GCA_034666105.1 Actinomycetota bacterium
GGCCCCGGCGCCCCGACTGTTGGACGCGGACTGATGCAGGTCGCCCGCAGCTTCCTGGTGCTCGCCGGCCTCTTCCTCGTGGTTCCGGTGATCCTGGGCGGGGCGGTGGCCGGCATCGTCCGGGCGACCCGGCGCAACCTGCCCCCCGCCGAGTTGCAGCACAAGGTGAACGTGGCGTTCTGGATCACGTCGATCGTCACCCTCGCCATCGAGCTGATCCTGTTGGGGCTCTGCCTCTCGGCCCTGAACCAGACGGGCTAGCGGGAGGCCGGCCGGTGCGAGGCATGCCCCTGCGGGGTGACCGCATCCTGCGCTACGTCACCGCCTTCTGTCCCGCGTGCCACGCCGAGCGCCCCGACCGCCCCCTGGCCGAAGTGGCCCGGCTGGGCGGCTACCTCTCCGAGGCCGAGGGACGGGTCTGGCTGGTGCGGGGCTGCCCGACCCACGGACGGATCGTCACCCTCTACGACGAGTCGCCCGAGATCCTCGCCTACCTCGAGCAGTGGACGGCGCCCACCAAGGTCCACCGCCCCGACTCCCCCGGCAACTTCGACCCCATCCCGTCCGCCTACCTCCGGGGGCTGGGCGAGCTGCAGACCCAGCACACGTGCACCCTGCTGGAGGACATCGCCGAGAAGTGCAACCTGCGCTGCCCGACGTGCTTCACCGACTCCAGCCCCGACCTCGGTGGATTGGTCCCCGTCGACGACGTGGTGGCCAACGTCGACCAGCGCCTGGCCCGGGAGAACGGCGCCCTCGACGTGGTCATGGTCAGCGGGGGCGAGCCCACCGTCCACCCCGGCCTGGTCGAGCTCCTCGACCGCATCCTCGAGCGCGACGTCACCCGCATCCTGATCAACACCAACGGCATGCGCCTGGCCCACGACGACGCCCTCCTGGCGGCCCTGGCCCACCGTCGGGACCGGGTCGAGGTGTACCTCCAGTTCGACGGCTTCCGGGCCGCCACCCACCGCCACCACCGGGGGGCCGACGTGGGCGCGGTGAAGCGGAAGGTCGTCGAGCGGCTGGGCCAGGCCGAGATCTTCACCACCCTCACCATGACCGCGGCCCTGGGGGTGAACGACGACGAGATCGGCGACGTCGTGCGCTTCGCCCTCGACACCCCCTACGTGGGCGGGGTGAGCATCCAGCCCCAGTTCGGCTCGGGCCGGTCGGGCGCCATCGACCCCCTCGACCGGCTCACCCACACCGGTGTGCTGGCCCGCCTCGGCCCCCAGACGGGCGGCGTCTTCGGCTGGCGGGACATGACCGCCCTGCCCTGCTCCCACCCCCACTGCTGCAGCATCGGCTACGCCATGCGCACCGACGCCGGCCAGTGGAAGTCGCTGGTGGGCATGATCGGCCACGAGGAGCTGAAGGCCAACCTCGACCTGGTGAGCAACCGCATCGCCGACCGGGAGCTTCCGGCCCGTCTGCGCCGGCTGCTCAAGGACTCGCTGCTGGGTCTGCTCAGCGACCAGGCGTCACTCACCCACCCGAGCGTGCCCCAGCTGCTGCGCAACGTGTGCGACCACTGCGACCTGGGCCTGGGCACGCTGGCCCACCTCGCCACCCGCCCCGGGGCCGAGGGTCGCCGCCGCATCCGGGAGCTGCTGGCCCACCGGGTGAAGCGCATCGTGGTCAAGCCGTTCATGGACCTCGACACCATGATCGAGGAGCGCCTGCAGCAGTGCTGCGTCCACGTCGGGTCCCGGCGTGACGACGGGAACCACGATGGGGGCGGTCACCAGTGCGCCCCCTTCTGCGCCATGCAGGCGTGGCCGGCCCTGGGCCGCACCCGCCTGTCCGCCGTCGCCTCCGCCGGCGAGAGCGAGCCGGTCGAGATCGGGCCCCGCCCGGCCGTCGCCGCCGCGGCCGCGACCCGTCCGTGACCGACCCCCGCATCCCCGCCGCCCTCACCGGGGCCCCGACGGTCCGCGACCCGCTCCCCTGGTGCGTGTTCGCCACCGTCAGCCTGTTGACCTGGGCCCTGGGCCCGGTCGTGCTCCTCGTCTTTGCCGGCGCCGGCCTGTGCGCCTACGGGCGGGCCTGGTGCCGAGGCCGGCGCCGCAGCCGCTGCCTGCTCCGCGACACCCGCCTGGTGCTGCTCTACCTGGGCGTCATCGGGGTCGTCGCCGCCACCGCCACCGTCCGCGGCTGGTGACCCCGAGCCCGTCAGCTACGGGCCACCTAGGAGCAAGAAACGGGACAGGTAATGGTCATCCTGCCTACACGTCTGCTTCACGGACGGGCAATGGCACCTCCGTATGGTCGGCGGAAATCCGGTCCGTCGACACAGTTGAGGAGCTCATGGGAAAGCGACGAACGGCCCACAGGCGATCGGCACCGAAGGCGCTGATCGCCAGCGCCGCGGTTGCCGGGTTGCTGTTGGCCGCCTGCGGTAGCGACAGCAAGACCACGTCCGGCACGGGCACCGGCGACGCCACGCCCGCCGCCGCCAGTGTGAAGGTCGGCGTCATCCAGTCGTTGAGCGGCACCATGTCGATCAGCGAGGTGGCGGTCAAGAACTCCGAGATCCTGGCCATCGACGAGATCAACGCCGCCGGCGGGGTGTTGGGCAAGCAGCTCGACCCCATCATCGAGGACGGTGAGTCCAAGCCCGAGGTGTTTGCCACCAAGGTCGACAAGCTGCTGAACAGCGACAAGGTGTCCGTGGTCTTCGGCGGCTGGACCTCTTCGAGCCGCAAGGCCATGAAGCCGGTCGTCGAAGGGGCGAAGGGGCTGCTCTTCTACCCGGTGCAGTACGAGGGCCTCGAAGTGTCGCCCAACATCTTCTACACCGGCGCCACCACCAACCAGCAGATCATCCCCGGCCTCGACTACCTGAAGGAAAAGGGCCTGACCAAGATCTACCTGGTCGGCTCCGACTACGTCTTCCCCCGCACCGCCAACAAGGAGATCAAGGCCTACGCGGCGGCCAACGGCCTCGAGATCCTGGGTGAGGACTACGTGCCCCTGAGCAGCGGGGCCGACGCCCAGAGCCTGGTCCAAAAGGTGCTCGACGCCAAGCCCCAGGCCGTGTTCAACACCCTCAACGGCGACGCCAACGTGGCCTTCTTCAAGGAGCTGAAGGCCAAGGGCAACACGCCCGAGCAGATCCAGACCATCTCGGTGTCCATCGCCGAGGAGGAGACGGCCGGAGTCGGCGTCGACAACCTGGTCGGCCACCTGGTGGCGTGGAACTACTACGAGACCACCAGCAACCCGGCCAACACCAAGTTCGTCGCCGCCTACAAGGCGAAGTACGGCGCCTCCAAGCACACCGACGACCCGATCGAGGCCGGGTACAACTCGGTCTACATCTGGAAGGCGGCGGTGGAGAAGGCCGGCACCTTCGACGTGCCGGCGGTCATCAAGGCGGCCGGGGGCCTCGTCCTCGACACGCCCGAAGGCACGCTGACGGTGCACCCGTCGAACCACCACGTGTTCAAGACGGCCCGGATCGGCATGGTCAACAGCTCAGGGCTCATCGACGAGGTCTGGAACTCGGGTTCGCCGATCGCGCCCGACCCCTGCCTCGACACCTACCCCTGGGCGGCGGCGGCGGGACTGGCCACCGGTGAGGCACGCATCGAATGCGATGCGGCCAAGGCGGCCGGCTAGCCGGATGAGGACGGTCGCCGCCCGGGCCCCCCAGCCCCCGGGCGGCGATCCCTCATCCCAGCCCTAGCCCGGAGCCATGAAGCGGAGCGATCTATGGACACCTTCCTGAGCAACCTCTACATCGGGATCACCCTGGCGTCGCTCTTCCTGCTGGTCGGGCTGGGCCTCACCTTCACCTTCGGCCAGATGGGCGTCATCAACATGGCCCACGGCGAATTCATCATGGCCGGGGCCTACGTGCCCTACGTCCTGCAGACCACCCTGTTCGAAGGGGCCAAGGGCACGGCCGTCATCGTGGCCCTGCCCGTCGCCTTCATCGTGGCCGGGCTCATGGGCGTGATCCTGGAACGGGTCCTGCTCCGGCGGATGTCGGGCCGGCCCCTCGACACGCTCCTCGTCACCTTCGGCGTCAGCCTCATCCTCCAGCAGGCGGCCAAGGACCTCTTCTCGGCCAACAACAAGGAGGTCAGCACGCCCACGTTCCTCCAGGGCAAGACCGAGCTGTTCGGCGTGAGCATGACCCATACCCGGCTGTTCCTCCTCGTCGTCGTCCTGCTGTCGATGGGCGGCGTGGCTCTCTTCCTGAGCAAGCTGGCCGCCGGGCGCCGGATGCGGGCCGTCATGCAGAACCGCGATCTGGCCGCGGTCAGCGGTCTGCCCGTCTCCCGGGTCGACGCCACCACCTTCTTCCTCGGCTCCGGCCTGGCCGGCGTGGCCGGCGTGGCCGTCTCGCTCATCGGCCCCGTCGGCCCCGGTACCGGCACCGCCTACATCCTCTCCGCCTTCCTCGTCGTGATCGTCGGCGGCGTCGGCAGCCTCAAGGGGGCGGTGCTGGCCGCCCTCGCCCTCGGCATCCTCAACTCCTACGTGGAGTTCTCGACGTCGTCCACCCTGGCCCGGGCCGCCGTCTTCGCCTTCGTCATCCTGTTCCTGCAGTGGCGACCCAACGGGATTGTCTCCTTCCGCACCCGGGGGCTCACCGCGTGACCGACACCGGCCTCGTCCCTCCCGTCTCCGACCACGTCTTCGGGGAGAGCGACCCGGCGGTGAAGGCGCCCCGGCGCACGCCGCTGTCGATGCTGGTCCCCTCCTCGTCCAACCCGTGGACCGGCCGCCTCGCCTTCGGCCTGTTCGCCATCGTCCTGCTGGCCGTGCCCAGTGTCATGGGCAACCCCACCGACATCCGGCAGTGGGCGGAATGGCTCTGCTACGCCATGGTCGCCGTCGGCCTCGACATCGCGTGGGGCTACGGCGGCATGCTCTGCCTGGGCCAGGGGCTGTTCTTCGGCCTCGGGGCCTACGCCATGGGCATGCACCTGTCGCTGGAGCAGGTGCCCAAGGGCACGCTCCCCTCGTTCATGAGCCTGTACAGCGACTACAAGGAGCTCCCCCTCCTGTGGCGGCCGTTCCAGAGCTTCTGGTTCACCGCCTTCGCGGCCGTCCTCGTACCGATGATCGTGGCCGGGCTGCTGGGCCTGCTGGTGTTCAAGCGCCGCATCCGGGGCCCGTTCTTCGCCATCCTCACCCAGGCCATGGCCGTGATCTTCGCCCTGGTCCTCATCAGCAACCTCAAGCTCACGTCCGGGTTCAACGGGCTGACCGGGTTCACCAAGATCTTCGGGCGCAACAAGTACCAGCCGTCGACCAACAAGTGGCTGTACATGGTGGCCGCGGGGGGCCTCCTGTTCGTTCTCGCCATCGCCATGAAGATCGTGCGCAGCCGCTACGGGAAGCTGCTGCAGGCCACCCGTGACAGCGAGGACCGGGTCCGCTTCCTCGGCTACGACCCGGCCATCGTCAAGGCCGTCGGGTTCATGATCGCGGCGGGCATGGCCGGGCTGGCCGGCGCCGTCGCCGCCCCCGTCTTCGGCATCGTCTCCCCCGGCCAGTTCGACTACGTGCCCTCCATCCTCATGATCTGCTGGGTCGCGGTCGGGGGACGGGGAACGCTCTGGGGCGCCGTCCTGGGGGCGCTGGTCGTCAACTGGGCCCGGGTGAAGGTGAGTGACGCCCGCCCCGACGACTGGCTGTACCTGCAGGGCCTGTTGTTCGTGGTGGTGCTGGCCTTCGCCCCCGGCGGGATCGCCGGCGTCGTGCGGTCGAGGTTCCAGGGCGTCGTGGCCTGGGTCGGGCGGAGGCGGGGCAAGGTGCCCGGCGAGGATGGACGAATCGAAGTCGGTGGCATGTCTGTCGGGGGCATCCCTGTCGGGGGCATCGAAGTGGGAGGCAACGTATGAGCCAGGAGCTGGAAGTCCGCGGGCTGGCGGTGCAGTTCGACGGGTTCAAGGCCCTCGACGGGGTCGACTTCACCGTCGACCAGGGCGAGCTGCGCTTCCTGATCGGTCCCAACGGGGCGGGCAAGACCACCCTCATCGACTGCATCACCGGCCTCACCAAGCCCACCGCCGGCGACGTCCTCTTCGAGGGCAAATCCCTGAACGGGCTGGCCGAGCACCGCCGGGTCAAACTCGGCATCGGCCGCAGCTTCCAGACGCCCACCGTGTTCGACACCCTCACCGTGGCCGACAACCTCGACCTGGCCGAGGTCTTCCGCAGCCGCCTGCCCCGGCTGTTCCTGCGCCGCAAGGGGTTGAGCCCGGGGGTCACCGCGACCATGGCCCGGGTGGGCCTGACCGCGGTGGCCGACCGGCCCGCAGGTGCCCTCAGCCACGGCCAGAAGCAGTGGCTGGAGATCGGGATGCTGCTGGTGCAGGAGCCCAAGCTGCTGTTGCTCGACGAGCCGGTGGCGGGCATGAGCCCCCAGGAGCGAATCGACACCGGCAACCTGCTCCACGAGCTGGCCGGCGAGCACACGGTGGTGGTCATCGAGCACGACATGGCCTTCCTGCGCCGGTTCGCCCACACCGTCACCGTCCTCCACGAGGGCAAGATCATCTCCGAGGGCTCGGTCGACAAGGTGCAGGCCGACCCCATCGTCCGGGAGGTCTACCTGGGTCGGTCCCGCGACGAGCGGTCGGGACAGGTCAAGGAGCCGGCGGTGGCCGGCAGCCGGCGGGGGAAGAGCTGATGCACCTCGAGGTCGACGACGTCCGCATCGCCTACGGGCGCACCGAGGTGGTCTTCGGGGTGTCGATGGAGGTGCCCGACGGGAGCTGCACATGCCTCATGGGCCGCAACGGGGTGGGCAAGACCACCCTGCTCAACGGGATCATGGGCATGCTCCCGCTCAAGGCCGGCTCCATCCGGCTCGACGGCCGCGACATCACCGGCATGGCCGCCCCGGGTCGGGCCCGGGCCGGCATCGGCTACGTCCCCCAGGGCCATCAGGTCTTCCCCCACCTCACGGCCATGGAGAACCTGCGGGTGGTGCTCGAGCGCGACCGCAAGGGCGATCCCCGGGCGGTCGACGAGGCCCTCGACGTGTTCCCCCGGCTGCGGGCACTGCTCGACCGGCCCGCGGGACTCCTCTCGGGCGGCCAGGCGCAGCAGCTGGCCATCGCCCGGGCCCTGGTGTCGCGGCCCCGGCTGCTCGTCCTCGACGAGCCCACCGAGGGCATCCAGCCGTCGATCATCCTCGAGATCGAGGACGCCATCGCCGAGCTGCACCGCACGGGCGGGATGACGATCCTGCTGGTGGAGCAGTACGTGGAGTTCGCCCTCCGCCTGGCCGAGCGCTACGCGGTGATGGAGGGCGGCATCATCACCCACCGGGGCGAGACGTCGGCCGTCGAGCTGGCCACCTTCGCCGACCTCCTGGCCGTCTAGCCCAAACCCGCAACTGGTGACGGCTAGCGCCCTCAGGGGGCTGTAGGCGTCACCGGTTCGGAGGAGATACGAACTGGTGACGGTTAGCGCCCTCAGGGGGCTGTAGGCGTCACCGGTTCGGTCAGGAGACCCGCACTTCGATCTGGTGGTGGCCGGTGGCGCCGTCGGGAAAGGGCGAGTGCTTGGTCGCGGTCTGCACCTCGCCGTCGGTGGTGGTGGCCCGCACGGTGAGGTCGTGCTTGCCGGCGGTGGCCGTCCACGGCCACGACCACTGGCGCCAGCTGTCGTCGCCCAGCACCGGCCCCAGCGCCGCCTCCTGCCACGGACCCTGGTCGACCCGCACCTCGACCCGTCCGATGCCGCGGTGCGGCGCCCAGGCCACGCCGGCCACCGTCTGCGGCCCGGACTGCACCCGGCCGTAGTCGCGGGGGACGTCGATGCGTGACTCGACCTTGATGGGCCCCTCGCGGGCCCAGTTGCGCTGCACCCAGTAGGAGTCGAAGGCGTCGAACGTGGTCAGCTCGATCTCCTTCAGCCACTTGGTGGCGGACACGTAGCCGTAGAGCCCGGGCACCACCAGCCGGGCGGGGAAGCCATGGGCCGTGGGCAGGGGCTCGCCGTTCATGCCCACCGCCACCAGGGCGTCACGGCCGTCGGTGGCGACGCCGACGGGGAACCCGACGGTGAAGCGGTCGACGGACCGGCCCACGAGCTGGGTGGCCCCGGCCTGCACCCCGGCCCGGGCCAGGAGGTCGGCCAGACGCACGCCCAGCCACTTGGCCGACCCCACCAGGGAGCCACCGACCTGGTTCGACACGCAGGAGAGGGTGATGTGGCGCTCGACGAGGGGGAGGGCGAGGAGCTCGTCGTAGGTCAGCTCGAACGGCGCGTCGACCATGCCCGTCACCTGCAGCCGCCAGCTGCCGACGTCGACCGAGGGCGTGATCAGGGCCTCGTCGATCCGGTAGAAGCTGCCGTTGGGCGTGACGAGGGGGCTCAGACCCTCCACCTCCTGGAAACCGGGGGCCGCACCGCCGACCGAGGCCGGAGGGGCGGACGGGGTGGGCAGGATCACGGCCGCCCGGGAGTCGGACCGGCCGACCGTGCGACGCAGCCCGGCCGCTCCCCCGAGGAGGACGGCGGCCCCCCCGGCCGCGGTCGAGCCGGCCACCAAAAACCGGCGCCGGCTGACGGTGTGGTCGCCGGGCCAGGCCAGCGGCCCCGGGGCGCCGTCGCCGGGGTCGGCCGTCTCGGTGCCCTCGGAGGGGTCCGGGTCGGGCCGCCGGGCGGGCTCGGCGGCGGCGGTGGCGGCGGCCAAGAGGCGACGGAGGGTGAGCGCACCGACCACCGCGGCCACGGTGGCGCTGGCCAGCGTCGGCCCGAGGGGGACGTGGCGGAGGGACGCGGCGCAGACCACCGCCAACAGGCCGAAGGCGGCGAAGGCGGCGTCGCCCACCCGCGGCCGGCGGCGGGCGGCGGCCGCCACCCGGGTGCCGATGCCGATGGTGAGGGCCGCGATCATCGCCAGCAGCAGGGGCTTGTCGGCGGTGCCCACGCTCTCCGTCGCCCCCCGGCTGAGAAAGCCGGGGGTGTGGCGGATCACGGCCTGGCCCACGACGGCCACGAGCGACGGGACGGGACGGGACGCGGCGTCGAGCAGGCTGGTCGTGGCCAGGGCCACCGCCGCCGCCAGCGCCCCGGCCAGCGCCGTCCGCCGGGCCCCCACATCCGGCGAGGAGGCGGGCGGGCGCGTCTCGACCTTCATGCGGGAGATGGTCCCGGCGCCGGCGTCATCCGTTACAGCGTCCCACCGCTCGGCGTTGGTCGGCCCGCGCCGGTCCCCGTGGTCTAACCTGGCCCGATGCTTCAGGGTGTGAAGAGAAGCGTGGTCGGGCTGGCGGTGACGACGATCGCCTTGGCGGTCCTCGTTCTTCCCGCCGGGGCCCAGACCGCGACCGGGGCGTCGAGCGTCGGCACGTCCGACTCCGGCGGGGGTGGCGGCGGCAGCTCCAGCGTCGTGGTCGACCCTATCGCCGTCTCCGGCAGCTCGGGAACGTCGAACGCCTCGTCGACCGCCACCAACACCGGCGCCACCGGCGACGCCACGTCGATCGCCATCTCCAACCCCTTCGCCGCGTCCGGCGTCTCCGGCGGCGCGGGCGACAGCGGCGTCACCGCCGCCAGCCCGTCGGCCACCAACTCCGCCGCCCTGGGCACGGCCGTGGTCGCCAGCCCGGCGGCCAGCCAGCCCACCGCCACCGGCAACCACGTGGTCAGCACCGCCACCGGAACCGAGAGCGCGGTGGAGGTCACCCCCGCGGCAGCCGCCGCCGCCGACGGGTTGGCCTCGGCCGGCGCCGCCCTGGCCACCGCCGCCGAGCTCGGTCAGCCCCCCGCCTTCGAGCCGCCTCCGGCCCCCGAGATCGACCTCGTCCTGCCGCCCAGCGTCCTCGACGAGTCGATCGCCTCCTTCAGCCACACCCTCGTCAGCGACTACAGCCAGACGAGCGCCACCAGCCTGTTGGTGCTCTTCCTCGGGTTCCTGCTGGCGGGCAAGATCGCCCGGGAGTACTTCCGCCTGCAGCAGTACTGGGCCCTGCTGCCCTGAGCGGCCGGGCCGGCCGCCTCATTCGCCGGGGGGCGGCACCGGGGCCAGTTCGATGGTGCGCACCTCGGGCTTGAAGTTGAGGCTGGCGCACGGCCGTTCGGCGGAGAAGCCCAGGCCGTCCTCGCCCACGCCGGCGACGACGGTCCAGCCTTCGAGTCCGGCCCGACCCAGCTCCTCCCGGACGATGGTCTCGGCCGCACCGGCACCGACGCAGCCCTGATCCAGCAGCCGAGGCAGGACCGCATCCCTGAAGGCCGTGAACCGGGCCGCGTCGGCGACTGCGTCGTCGGTTCCGATCGGAGGTCGGGACGGCTCCCCCCGACCGCCACCGGTCGGCGGTGACACCGACGCCAGGCCCAGGTCGAGGCACACGTCGCGACCCGATGCCTCGGGGAACACGCCCACCGCGCCCGAATCCAGCACGCACGCCCGTAGCGTCTGGCTGGTGGCGCCCCCCACGTAGCCGCGGTCGCGGAGGCGGGCGCAGGTGGCCACCGGGCCGCCCGGGCCGGCACCCACCACCGCCGTCTCCGCCTGCAGATCAGCGGCCGCGAAGCAGGCGACGTTCTGGGGCTTCGACGGCTGGCGCCCGACCAGGGCGTAGGCCGCCACCGCCATCGACGTGGTGGCCATCCCCGCCACCAGCGCCACCCGGAGGGCCCGGCGGGGACGCCCCGGACCGGCCGGAAGGGGCCGCGCTCGGCGACCCGGGCGCGCCGGCGCCGGGGTCTCGCCGGCGACGATCTGCCGGAGAAGGGTCTGGGCCGGCTCCGCCCAGACGAGTTGGTGGAGGTCGTCCGCCGATACGGGATTCAGCACCCGCAGACGCTCCAGAGGGTCACGGTCACGCTCAGTGGTCATTCGGGCGCCTTTCCGTGTGGTTCAGGGGGCTCCGCCCGGGTCTCGTGTCCGGCCCCGGGGAGACCTTTCTGAATTTCCTTTCCCAGGCGCCCCCGGGCCCGGTGCAGTCGGACCGCCACCGTCGCCTCGGAACACCCCACCACCACGCCGATCTCCCGGTGCGACAGCTCCTCCCAGACGGCCAGGCGCAGGATCTCCTGGTCCCCCTCCCGCAGCCGGCTGAGGGCGGACAGCACCTCCCGCCGCTCGTCATCGATGAGGACGCCGGCGTCGACGTCCCGGCTCAACGGCGACTCAAGGGACAGGCGGGACGACAGCTCTCCCCGGCGCAGGTTCCCCCGCCGCTGGTTGGCGATGACCCGGCGGGCCACCCCGTACAGCCAGGGCAGGGTGTCGTGACCGGCGGGGACGTCGGCCAGCCGTCGCCACGCCACCAGGAAGGTGTCCGACACCGCGTCCTGGGCCAGGTCGCCGTCGGTGAGGCGGCGGCGGGCGTAGGCGGAGACGGCGCCGTAGTGCGACTCGTAGATCTGGACGAACCGACGTTCCCGCTCGTCCATGGGTCTGGTTTCTAGCCGTGAACGCGGAAGCGGCCGGCTGGGTAGCCGGCCGCTTCACGTTTCCCGCGGGGACGTGGCTGCTGGGGTAGCCGCGACCGCAGGGGACCTAGGCCATATAGATCGATGACACCCGGTTGTCCCAGCCCGCCTGCAACCAGGAGACCCCCGACCAGGCCGCTCTCGGGCCCGGGTAGAAGGAACCGCCGCCACCGGCGCCGTCGGCCAGATAGGAGTAGCAGGCGCCGACGATGTAGGACGACATCGCGTCGTTGAACCCGTAGTCGCCGAGGTTCTGCCAGTAGCCCCGGTCGAAGAACAGCAACTGCCGGCCGCCGTAGTTGCTGTGCTCGAAGAGCCGTAACGGAGAGGAGCACGAATAGCCGCTGGCGGCGTACTGGGGCGTGACCGCGTCGGCTCGGGTCTGGGCTTCGGCCAGCGTGCGGAAGCACTCGACGAGACCCGCCTGACGCAGGACGATGCACGCCTGGGCCTGCTCCCAGCCGGTGGAGAGGTCGATGCGGTGACCCTCGAACCCGGCCGTCACCGGCGCGCTCCGGGCATCGGTTCCGGGCTTGTCGTCGGGGATGCCGGCGCCACCGCGGTCGGGGCTCCAGGAGCTGTCCCGTGCGGTCTGGGCCGATGCCGGCGCGACGGACGCGAGGAAGCCGACAAGCGCGACGGTGAGAAACCGTCGACAACGACGACCCCTACGCAATGGACCCCCACCCCCCACTTCCTCCAGCAAGACCCGCCCGGACTGGCGGACGTGGCCATCACGCCAACAGTGTCCGGGTCGGCCGGGAACCTTTCACCGCTTTCAACCATTTTTGCGGGGAAACTGACGGGGGACCGAATGCGGACCGGTGCCCGGCGCTCGTCGAGGCGGCGCTTGAGGAGGATGAGGCGGCTCTCGAAGTTGTCCCGGAACGGAGGGAGCTCGAGGGCGGGGTCGAGACGGGCTTCCCGGTTGGTGAAGGCGGTCCGGCCGGTCGCGATGTGCTCGGCGACCACCTTCCACGGCAAGCGGCCGGCCACGCCTTTGATGAGGTAGTCGTCGTCGATGAACATGCTGCCGCCGAGTACGTAGTGGCGCAGGCGGGCCGTCGGGCGCGACGTCGGGTCGTTCGGTGCGGCCGCAGCCGCCGGCTCCGCCGGCGCGCCTGTGTCGGCTTCGGACGTGGCCGCCACCTGCTCCCGGTCGAGAGCGCCTCCGGGGGTTCCGGGCGGTGGCCGAGGCCTGCCTCCCGCCCGCCGACTGGGCCCAGGTGGCGGGTCGAATCGGTCTGACGTAGCGCCGCCGCTACCTCCGCCGTCCACGCCAGCCGGACGGGGTCGTGGACGCCGACTGGCCGTTGGCCGGCGATTGTTGGGCGATAGCGGACCGCAACTCCTCCAGCGCCTGGCGATAGGCCTCGGCCTGTCGACCCAGGGCACCGTCGAGGGCGAGCGCGGCTTGGGTCTCGGCCACGGCCACCCGCAACTCGGCTGCGACCGCTTCGGTCTCGGCCCCCCGCCGCTCCGTCTCCCGGCGGACCGACTCCTGTTCCGTCCGTAGGCACCGGATGGCGTCGCTCACCGCGTCGTCGACCATGAGGGGGAGGGTCTCGGCGAGCAACCTCGACAGTTCGCCCCTCAACCGCGCCAGCTCCCGCTGCTCCTCCCGGTGCGCCTCGTCGTGGGCGGCGGCGCGATCGTCGACCACCCGTTCCCGGGTGGCCATCATCTCCTCGAACGACCGCAGCCGGGACTCCTGGGCCAGCTCGGTCTCCGCCCGGAGCTGGCTCACCATCCCCATCTCGCTCTCCCGCCGATCGGCCTCGTAGCGCTCCAGGCGGGCCCGGAAGGCTTCGTCGACCATCGCCGGCACTTCGGCGACAACGGCCCGGGCCTCGGCCATCCCGCCTTCGAGGAGATCCGCCAGCCCGCCCAGCGCCTCATCCTCGATGCGTCGACGATGGGCCGCCACCCGATCATCGACCTCCGCGTCCCGGCGGTAGAGCGCCTCCAGCATCGTCTCCGCCGAGGCTCGAAGGTTCTCTCCCGCGGCCTCCGCCTCGGCCTGGGCGTGCTCGGCCCGACGTACGAGCTCGGTGATCGTGGCCGCGTGCGTCTCCCATGTGGTCCGGACCGCCTCCGCGACCGTGCCGCCGAGGTCGGCCGGCTCGGCTCCGTCACGGTCGAGCTCGCCGCCGGCGTTCTCCACGCCGTCCGTGCCGAACCCGAGTTCAGGGCGCGGGCGGTGTCCGCCGTCGACGTCGGGTGCGGCCTCTCCCTCAGCCTGGTGCCGACCCCGCTTCGACCATCTGGGTGTCATAGGCAGCGGCGAGGCTCCAGCCGCCACACCCTCGCTCCCTCTTCGACCATTCGCACGTACGACTCCCAATCACACCGTCGACCTGCTGGACCTCGAGGAAAAGGCAGGCGGGCCTTCGGGCGACGCCTTTCGGAAACGATACCGTCGTTCCTCCCGGCGCGCTCCGGGCAAATCGGGGAACAACCCCTCGTCGACGACGGTAAACATCCAGGTCGCGAGACTCTTGGACCACCGTGGTCTCCGGCCGTGACTCGAGTCCGACCACAATGGACGTGATCGACGGTGCGGTAAGCGTTGCCGACGGCCTCCCCAAAAGGGTGAAATCGCGGGCGACGGTCTGAGCTTCGAAGCCCGGGGGAGCGGTTCGGACCAGCACCTCTCCTTGGAGCTGGTGTGGGAGCGACATCCCGGCGCCAAGTTCTTCCTCCGAGCCGAAAGCTTCTATTAACACGGCGACGGCCGACGAGGATGTCGGCATCCGCGGCTCCCATGAACTGTCGCACGGCGAATCGTTTCTGGACGCTGTCGAGCGTCTGATCCGTTTACGAGCTCACCAAGGGATTCCTCGACGGTCCCGAGCGGTTCCTCCGTCGTCTGTTCGCCGAAAAGTGACGGCAAAGGGCGTCGCAGCGGAGCGATACCCCCGCCTTCCGCACTCCACGATACGGATGGATACCCGGCATTATGCGGGTATTCGCCGCCTCCGTCACGCAAGCGGCTAGCGCCGTCCGCGTTTCCGAGCTGTCGGGTCAGGCCGATTCTGCAACGCTCGTCGCCGAACGCGTCGGGGTGCCCATGCAGTTGGCTCTACGCCTGGCGTAGGACCGAAGCCCAGTGTCTCGCTCCACCAGGAGTTCCATTTGACCCACCGAGCGCCGGCCTGAACCGCCCGGCGCCAGCACCTTCTCGCTGTTCTCGTGGTTCGTGAGTTCCGGGACGTACCGACCATCATGGCTCTCATGTGCACCCAAGGGAGGCGGGCTCGATTGGCGGCTACCGGGGCCGCTTCCTGGCTCGTCGCTCCGCCCGATTCGTGTGCCCCTCCTCAAGGGCAACGACCCGCTGTGCCTCCCACGACTCCGGAAGGGCAGCCAGGGCGGCTCGGACCCGCTCGATCTCGTGCGGGGGCTGGTCGCGCAGGACGTCGAACACCTCGGCGGACACGACCGAGGCGAGCATGTGCAGCACCTCGTGTCGCTCGTAGCCGCCAGCCAGCAACCGCTGGGCGGTCTGCCACATCTCGGGGGGCTCGTTAGCCAACAGCCGGTTGGTGACTATCTCGTGCATTGCGATGTGCAGCACCGGGTTGACCGTCGTGCCCCCGACCGTGGACCTCCCGCAGATCAGACTCGACAGCCGTGCCGAACTCGGGGTGCTCGGCCTGGATCAGCATCCGGCGCTCGTCTTCGTCATCGGGGTCGAGCAGCCCGAGATCGCCGTCGTACTCGGCGCCATGGACGGGCACCGCGAAGACTCGTCGCTCCTCGTCGCTCACGGCGGCCACGCTACCGCCGTGGATCGCAGGCTCCCTGTGGGAGGTACCACCGCGATTATCGCCACCGAATCGTCGGCGGCAGGTCGGATTGCGCTATTTCGCGCGGTGGTCCGAGCAGACCTCGCTCGGGCACTTCCACTTCCGTCATGACCTGCCCCCCGTCAGGGTGCCGTCCCGCCCAGCGACCATGCACGAAGAAATAAGAGTGATGAAGAAGGCTGGGATCACAAAGGCGCCAGCGTCAGCATGTTCTCGGTGACCCAGCAGGAAGAGTCCCCAAGCCAAGCCCGACACGACGAAAAGGGCGATGCCCCCGATGGTGATCGAAGTCCTGGATTTCGCACCGAAGCCGTAGATGCCTGCTGGGAGCATGGCGAACGCTGTTGCAAGCAGGACGCCTGCGTTCAAGCTGTTATGCGAGCCCCCAACAGCGGCGAGGACCGCGGTGACGGCGATCAGCACGGCAGTGAGGCCAGCCGTCATCCACTTGACGACGAACCAACCACTCGTTGCGTCCTCGTCCAAGTTGCCGTTCATGGTGCTCCTCTCCGGCGGACTATCTCCTCCGCCAGGCATACGGCGCTCTCCGTGACGCCGGCCGGCAAGAGGGCGTCCAGGGTGACCGTCATGTAGCGGGACGGTCTTCCCTCTCCAGGGCGCGTCATGGCCGACCCCTTGCGTGCAACCTATCGGCTCGAAGGCTGGGAACTTGAGCCGCGGGCCGTCCAGTGTGTGAGGTTCGAAGGGCAACCCTGAGCGCAATGCCTGGCAGCCCGGCATTTCCGAGCGGGTCAAGCCACCGGGTGGCCTCAATTCGGGGAGCTCTGCAGGGCGATCGGCCATACTTCGGAGATGCCCCTGTTCGCCCACGTCTCCGCTGACGTTGTGTGCCCGAGCTGCGAGCAGGTGTTTCAGGATCTCGTTGTGATTCAGTGGGGCTACTGCCGTGGCTACAAGGTCCGAGCAGAGGCCTCCTACCGCGTGGGGGACGCGGTTCGGTGGCGTGTATGCGCCGACGGAAACATCCATGCGTGGTCCTTCTTCGACACAGGGGAGGGCAACATCGGCGATCCCGCTTTCCGTGACCTCATACTCCGCGACTATTGGCGTGAGGCCAGCCCGCACAGCTGTGGCCAGGAGTTCGGCGGCGTGGCGGTCCAGATCCGGCACGGCCTGGTTACGAGGGCGTGGGCGTATCTGCCCGGCGAACTCGACAACTCCTCGCGCTTCTACATCGTGGACGCTCACGAGGTGCCAACGCCGATGCCGGAATGGGACGACGTCCTCATGAACTGGGTGGACCTCTCGCTTTGCGGACACGAGGTGCGCCTCGTCGTTTGACAGCGACCTTGGCCGCTCTCGGCGTTACCGGTCGCTAACCGAGGGGCGGCTCGTGCGCCGAAGCCGGCATTTTCACTCGAGTCTGATGAGTCATCCAACCATGTCGGGGAGCTGACGCGACAGAGACTCAGCCAATGCAGCCGCCCTGCCGGTCCCTGCACTCCGCGACCGGGCGATTGCCTCCGTGAGCAACTCTTCCGCAAGATCCAGTCGTCGGGGGGGCACGCTGTTCACAATGCTCCTTGCGCAGTCGAGCAGGGGCGGCAGACGCCGCCTCCTCGTCAGCATCGGGTTGAAAGAACTCGTCGTCGTGCTCCTCTATATAGCGCCGGAAGAGGACATCGAGCGAGGTGGAGGGTGCTGCGTCCAAGTCGTAGAACTCGTTATCCAGGCCATTCAAGATGGAACTCTGGTCCTCAGGCAGTGTCCCAGAAGCTCCTGACGGCGTTGTCGATCCCTGGGGTACGGCGAAGGGAAGAGGCTCAGGGCCCGGTTGTGCACGTCGACCCAGGCTGGCGTTTCCAGGAGCCGAGCACCTTCGACCGCCTCCGGCAGGAGGTAGCCCGTGGGGTTCCAGAAACACTGGTCGAATCCGCCATTGCAGACCTCACTTCGGAATCCACGTGAGCGCGTAAATCGCGCGCTGGCCTGACGTCAGATCCATCAGTCGAGCGTCCGGGGAATACGGCGTCGCCAGCGCCGTCCAGATCTGGTCGATCACTGCCCACTCGGGATCAACCCGAGCGGCCTCTCGCAGGATGCGGCAGTCGCGGGCCACCTGATGGTGCCTAACTGCGACCGCGCCGGCAGACAGCGAGTCGGGAGTCACGCACACGGCAAGGATGACACCGTTCGGTGCGACAACCGACGCCAGGTGCCACAGACTGCCGGCATTCGCTTCGGTAGGGACGACCCGGGCGCATTTCCGATCGGGCGCATCAGTCTGATGACCAGGGGCTTCGGGCTGTTTCTGATGGATTGCGCCCTTCTCACGCTGGGCACCTCAGGCCAGATCTAAGTCCGGGGACCTTGGCCGCGGCGGATACTTGGGCATGCCGAGGAAGAGGCGAATGTCTGCGCCACGGTCGGGCCTCATCGCCGTCGTCGGGCTGCTCACCATGACCGCATGCGCGGCTGATCAAGTTCCCGCACCCGGTCCCACCGTGACTTCGACGACGCTCGAGACATCGACGTCGACCTCCACGCCCTGCGAGGTTGACGACGGCACCGCCAACGCCCTGGAACCGCTGCTGACGGACAACCTGCCACCCGGCTACGAGCGCGCCCCTGATGCCGCGGAGGACACCGGTCCTACGGACCTCACCCTGGCCGCCTTCTTCGTCGGCGGTCCCGACGAGCGGGCGGTTCTTTCCAGCCACGGGTATCGCCGTGGCTACCAACGGCTCTGGTACCCACCGGATGGCGGCGGTAACGACCTGA
This sequence comes from Actinomycetota bacterium, assembly GCA_034666105.1. Lineage (GTDB taxonomy): Bacteria > Actinomycetota > Acidimicrobiia > Acidimicrobiales > AC-14 > JAXDMK01. Next base: position 17,970 of record JAXDMK010000092.1, read on the forward strand.
TCGTGCATCTGTACGAGTTCTGCGGTGCCGACGGCGCGGCGGCCTATCTACGTCATACGCGGGAGCGCCTTCTGTCTCCGCTGTGGGACTCGGTGGAGGTCGACACTGACCTGCCAGAGGATGTAGTCACCCTGTTCCAGGAGGGCGACTTGGGCGGCGAGTCGTTCGTTGCCGTCCTCCGGGTCGACGGGCGGTTCTACGTCGAGATCGGTGCCTACGGCGGGCCGCCGAGGGAGGCGCTCGACACCCTCGTGGCCAGGGCCGGCGGGCTCAGCACGGCGCAGGTCGACAAACTGCCGTGAGGGGCCGCCTCCGCGGCAACGGCGCCTCCGAGGCTCCCATGCTGGTCAGGCGACGCGACGCGCGGTAAGCATGGACGCGTTCTATCCTTCGCCGGTCCTTACAACCCGACGGTTCACTGACAGGCCTGCACCAAGCCCGAAATCTCGCGCTCGAGGCTGGGCGACACGTCGTCGGCCGCCAGTTCCTCGGGTGTCAGCCCGTTGACCAGCACCGACCCGAAGCACTCGGCCTGGTCGGGTGTAGCCCCCTCGTCGAGCGTGCTGACGGCGACGTAGCCGCGGGTGGCCGCCAGCTGCAGCGCCTGCTCCGATCCGCCGGTGCCGGCCACCGCCGCCGGCCCCGGGTCGCAGGACTCCAAGTGGACGATGTCGCCGACGCGGGAGGTCGATGCCGCGCCCCCCGGCGTGGCCGCCACCCAGCCGCTGAGGGCGTCGGTCAGCTCCGCGGTGTCCTCGGGCGTGTCGCCGGTCACGTTGAGCCGGATGCAGGTCCTCCCGTCCTTGGGGAAGACGGCGTAGGAGTCGCCGCCCCAGCCGGTGGCTGCGGCCAGGGCCTGGTAGGGGTCGATCCGCTCGGCCAGCACGATCATGAGGGACACGGCCCCGAAGTCGCCCTGGTCGAACGCCTTGGCTCCGTCCGTGGTGGGCCCGTCGACAGGGAGGGCACCATGGCCGGCGATGTACTCGAAGGGGTCGAGGATCTGCTCCTCGGTGGTGGGCGGCTTGGAGAAGGCGGCGTCGACCGACTGGCCCTTGGTCGCCTTCAACACCGCCACGAAGGCGTCCCCCAACCCGTAGGGGGAGGCGAAGAGCGAGGTCAGGGCGGTGGGGATATCGGCGTTCTCGAAGTCGGCCAGGCCGGCGTCGCTCTCGGCGTCGATGGCGTCCCTGGTGGCCTGGTCGAGGGTGTCCCGGTAGCGCTCCTCGATGCGGTCGGCGTCGGCCTCGGCCAGTGCTCCGAAGGCGTAGGTCTGGCCGCTGGTGACCTTGTCCTCCTTGCCGTCGTAGCGGTCGAGCCCGTAGATCTGGTCCTGGAGAACGTGGGTCAGCTCGTGGGCCAGGGTGACCGCCACCCCCGGCGTGACCGCGGTGCCCCGCACGAC
>JAXDMK010000093.1:0-48214 GCA_034666105.1 Actinomycetota bacterium
AGGTGGAGCCGGGCGTGCGGCTGTCGTTCGTCGACATCGGGCCCCACACCCAGTTCACCGTGTTCGAGGTGGCGGGCAACGGCGAGGCCGACCGGCAGACGCCGATGTACGGACGGGGCCGCATCGACCACCTCGGCCTGCAGGCGGCCTCGCTCGACGCCTTCCACACCATCCGTGACCGGCTCATGGCCGCCGGCGCCACCGACGGCTTCGTCACCAACTTCGGGCCCGTCCTGAGCGTGTTCTTCCGGGACCCCGACGGCATGGAGGGCGAGGTGTGCGTGGCCAATCCGGCCGCCGTCCCCGGCGTCTACCACCCGCCGGGCACGCCCGCCGCCGGCTACTGAAAGACGCCCGCCGGTCCTGACCGACCACGCGGCCCGCCCCGGGCCGCGGGTCGACCGTTCATCCGGCGGCGAAGACGACCTCGGCCGCAGCCGCGGCCTCGGCCGGCGCCACGAAGCCCAGCAGGCGCCGGCCCTCGTGTTCCACTGCCGACCGGTCGGCTTCCGTCCACGGCCAGAAGGGACGGATCACGAGCCGGGCCGGGGCCTTGAAGTTCCACCACGCGGCGAGCAGGCCGTCGACCAGCACCGTTCCCTGGATGCTGTTAACACCGTCGGGCGCCGACGGCACGACCGCCGGTTGGAGGAACCGGGACCGGTCGTCGTGGCCGAGAAGGACGTTGTCGTACTCGGGCAGGAACCGGGGCGGCGCCGGTGTCGACGGGTCGGGGCGGGGGGCGTCGGGCCGGTCGAACAGCTCCCGGCCGTCGTCGTCGCGGAACACCCGCAGCTGTGGCCGCAGCCGGTCGGCGACCTCCCGCAGGTGGGTGAGGCCGCACCACCGCTGCATGTCCATCGCCGACGCGGGCCCGAAGGCGGCCAGGTAGCGCATCATCAGCTCCTCCAGGGCGATCCCTTGGCGGTCGAGGGGCCGGCCCAGCCAGGCGTCGATCGTGGTCCACGTCGGACGGCTGCTGGTGTGCCACAGGCCACGGGGCGGGATCTGCACCACCGGGAGCCGGAAGGTCGCGGCCGCGGCCAACGCGGCCGGGTCCCGATCGGGCCAGCGCTCGCCCAGCAGCAGTCGGAGCTCGACTCCCGACCGGGGCTTCTCCTCCACCAGAGTCCGGCCGGCGGCGACCACCTCGTCGATGTCCATCCCCACCAGGTGCCGCCCGAACGGGCCTCCCGGGCTCAAGCCCCGATCGAGCACCGGCTGCATCACCGGTCGCAGCCGGAGGCCGTCCGGGGCCGTCACCAGGTGCAGGGTGGCCCGCATCAGGCCCATCCGCACCGCCTCCCGCCGCGACACCAGGTCCTCCAGCTCCTCCGCCCGGAAGCCCTCCAACCTCGACCACAGGCCCAGGTACGGGTTCCTCGGTACCTGGGCCTGCATGCCGACCAGGTGCTCCACCATCGCCGCCGCCGGCATCTCCACGCGGGCCAGGAGGTGCTGCCGGGCCAGGGTGGCCCGGTTGAGGGCCCGCCGGCTCATCGTGTCGGTCACCGCCCCATGCTGTCCGATCGGGGATGGCCGAGCGGCCCGAACTAGCCTCGGGGACGACCATGGAGCAGCCGGCCGCACCTCCCACCGGGCTCCCGAGGCCGCCGGCCGCCACGCCGTCCCGGGGGAGCACGACCGGGGCCGTCCTCCGCCTGGTCCGGGCCGAGAACTGCGTGATGGCGGGTGTGGCCACCCTCGTCGGCGCCGGCGCGACGGGCACGACGGGCACGGCGGGCACGACGGAAACGGCCGCAGTCGCCGGGTCGGTGGCCGCGGTCATGCTCGTCCTCGCCTTCGGCAACGTGGTCAACGATCTCTCCGACCAGGACTCCGACCGCCTGGGCAAGCCCGGTCGGCCCCTGCCATCGGGCCGGGTCTCGCCCCCCCAGGCCTCGGCCCTGGCCGTCGCCCTCCTGGTCGGCGCCATCGGGGTCACCGCCGTAACCGCTCCCCACCAGTTGGCCTTCCTGATGGCCATGGCCGCGGTGGCGGCGCTCTACTCGCCGTTCCTCAAGAAGGTCCCGCTGCTCGGCAACGCCGTCTTCGCCGCCCAGTGCGGCGCGACCCTCGTCTTCGGCGCCCGGGCCACGGGCGGTGTCCACCGCTCCACCGTCGCCGCCGCCCTCCTGGTGGCGGTCGGGGTCCTGTGCGTGGAGGTCGCCAAGACGGTGGAGGACCACGACGCCGACCGCGCCGTCGGCACTCGCACCGTGGCCCACCTGGTGAAAGCCATCCACCAGCCCCGGTTGGTCGGAGCCTTCGCCGCGACCTACATCGCGGTGTGGGCCCTGCTCTGGCCGACCGCCCGCAGCCCGGTTCTCTTCGCCCTCGCCGCCGCCCCCGCCTTCCCCCTCCTCGCCTTCGCCGCCCTGCCGCCCGGGCCCCGCCCGCCGTCGGCCCGGGTGGCCCGCTTCGTCGTCGCCAGCAAGTGCCTGTGGCCTCTCGCCCTGGTCGCCCTGGCCGGCCTGTAGCGAATCGGGCGCGCCCGCCTACCGGGAACGACGACACTGGTGTCGGTGTTGAACCGATGAGTTCGCCGCCGGGGGGACGTCGAACCGGGTGATGGCAGCAAGGGTGAAGGGGGCAGTGGCGTGAACGTCGACATGAACGGGTGGATGGCGTTGCACAGCGCCATGCAGGGCGAGCCGCCCAAGAAGGCCTTCAGCAAGGAGATCCTGCTCCGGGTGTGGGAGTTCGCCAAGCCCTACCGGCGGGCCCTGTTCGCCTTCCTGCTCTCCAGCGTCGCCGCCGCCGTCCTCACCGTCGCCACCCCCCTGCTGGCCGGCCGGGTGGTCGACGTCATCGTCAACAAGGGCTCGGCCGGCACCGTCGTCGGCCTCGCCGTCGTCATGGTCGTCCTCGCCCTGATCGACGCCGTCATCGGCGTGGTCGGGCGCTGGCAGTCGGCCAGGATCGGCGAGGGTCTGATCCTCGATCTCCGGCGGGCCGTCTTCGGCCACATCCAGCGCATGCCGGTCGCCTTCTTCACCCGCACCCGCACCGGCGCCCTCGTCAGCCGGCTCGACAACGACGTCATCGGCGCCCAGCGGGCCTTCACCTGGACCCTCTCCGGCTTCGTCAGCAACCTCATCACCCTGCTGCTCACGCTGGCCGTGATGCTGCGGCTGTCGTGGTCGATCACCCTGCTGGCCCTGATCCTGCTCCCGGTGTTCGTCATCCCGGCCCGGCGCATGGGCACCAAGCTGGCCGACCTGCAGCGGGAGGCGTCCGACAACAACGCGGCCATGACCACCCAGATGACCGAGCGCTTCTCGGCCCCCGGGGCCACGCTGGTCAAGCTCTTCGGCCGCCCGGCGGACGAGGTGGCCGAGTTCGGCGCCCGGGCCTCCCGGGTGCGCGACATCGGCGTGCGCACGGCCATGGCCCAGTGGGTGTTCCTCACCGCCCTCGGGCTGGTGTCGTCGCTGGCCCTGGCCCTGGTCTACGGCCTGGGCGGTTGGCTGGCCCTGCGGGGACGCTTGGAGGCAGGCACGGTCGTCACCCTGGCCCTCCTCCTCACCCGGCTCTACGCACCCCTCACCGCCCTGGCCAGCGCCCGGGTCGACGCCATGACCGCCCTGGTCAGCTTCGAGCGGGTGTTCGAGGTGCTCGACGTGGTCCCGCTCATCCAGGAGAAGCCCGACGCGGTGGCCGTTCCCGACGGGCCCGTCTCGCTCGAGTTCGACAACGTGCGCTTCGCCTACCCGTCGGCCGACAAGTTCTCCCTCGCCTCGCTGGAGGAGGTCCTCACCCTCGACACCAGGGGCGGCGAGGAGGTCCTCAAGGGTGTGTCCTTCCGGGTCGAGCCGGGGCAACTGGTGGCCCTGGTCGGGTCCTCCGGTGGGGGCAAGTCCACCATCGCATCCCTGGCGCCCCGTCTGTACGACGTCGACAGCGGGACGGTGAAGCTCTCGGGGGTCGACACCCGCGACCTCACCTTCGACTCCATCCGCCGGTCGTTGGGGATGGTCACCCAGGACGGCCACCTCTTCCACGACACCCTGGGGTCCAACCTGCGCTTCGCCCGCCCCGGCGCCACCGACGACGAGCTGTGGGACTCGCTGCGCAAGGCCCGCCTGGCCGACCTGGTCCAGTCGCTCCCCGACAAGCTGGAGACGGTGGTGGGGGAGCGGGGCTACCGGCTCTCGGGCGGCGAGCGCCAGCGCCTCACCATCGCCCGCCTGCTGCTGGCCCAGCCCCAGGTGGTCATCCTCGACGAGGCCACCGCCCACCTCGACTCGGAGTCGGAGGCGGCCGTGCAGGAGGCTCTCGGCCACGCCCTCGCCGGTCGCACGGCCCTTGTCATCGCCCACCGGCTGTCGACCATCCGCGATGCCGACCTCATCCTGGTGGTCGAGGCGGGCCGCATCGTGGAGCGCGGCACCCACGAGGAGCTGCTCCTCGCCGGCGGCCGCTACGCCGAGCTCTACAACACCCAGTTCTCGCAGGGCACCCAGCCCGCCGGGGCCGTAGCCTGACCCGGCAGGCACCACACGGCGTCGATCGGAGAGAGCCATGACGGCGGGGACGACGGTTCGGTATCGGCAGGCGGTGGTGGCGCTGGCGCTGGCCCTCGGCGCCTGCGGTGGCGGCGACGGGAAGGCCCCGCCGGCGCAGGAGGACAAGGCCCGGGCCGAGCGCATCGTCTTCACCGAGGCCGACTTCCCCGACCTCGCCCGTCAGCCAACCGACAACTCCGACGACGACTCCGACCCCTTCCGGAAATGCCTCAACGACAACCAGGTTCTCGTCGACCTGGGCAGGGGGGCCCGCAGCGCCGAGGCCACCTTCGGCAACGAGGACGAGACGGTGGTCCGTTCCTCGGCCGTCAGCCTCGCCGAGAGCGGCGACGACGCCAAGGCCGCCTTCGACGAGGTGAGCCGCAAGACGTTCGTGGGCTGCTTCGAGGACGCCATCACCACCGGGTTCGAGGAGGGGATCGGCACCGACGCCGACCTTCAGAACCTGAAGGTGGATGGGCTCTCCGTCGACAAGCACGGCGACGAGACGGTGGCCTACCGGGCGACGGTCGACGTGGTCGCGGCCCAGGAGAAGTTGTCCCTCGCCTTCGACTACGTCTTCTTCCGGGTCAACCGGGCGGTGGCCGTGCTCTTCTCGTTCGACGTGGGCCAGACCCTCGACAAGGGCGAGCGCAACCGCCTGTCGAAGATCCTCACCGACCGCATGGCCGACGAGGTCTAGGCCACTCCTCCCCACGTGGCGCGCAAGCTCACCGTCAACGGCATGCTGGTGGCGACGGTGCTGCCCCTGCTCCTGGCCACCGTCGTCGGCCTGGTCGTCCTCTGGCCGGACGGCAACTCCTTCCGGCCGACCAGCTTCGGCCCGCCGACCCAGCTCCTCAACGGCACCGTCGAGGTCGACCGGGCGGTGGCGTGCGAAGGCCGGCCGTCGGGCGCGGCCAGCAACTGCCGGGTGGCCACCGTGCGCCTCACGCAAGGCCCCGAGAAAGGTCACACCGTCGACCTCAAGCTCTACGAGGGACCGGGCCAGCCCCGGCTGCACGTGGGCGACCCGGTGGTGTTGGGCCGGGCTGACGACCGGGGCCAGGTCGACTACTACTTCTCCGACTTCCAGCGGCGCAGCCCGCTGCTCTGGCTCGGACTGATCTTTGCGGTCGCGGTCATCGCCGTCGGCCGCATCCGGGGCCTGGCCGCCCTGATCGGCCTCGGGCTGAGCTTCGTGCTGCTGATCGCGTTCGTGCTGCCGGCCATCCTGGAAGGCGAGAACGCCCTGCTGGTGGCGATCGTCGCCTCCTCCGCGATCATGTTCCTGCTGATGTACCTGGCCCACGGCGTCAACCCCAAGACCACCGCCGCCCTGCTCGGCACCCTCGTCAGCCTCGCTCTCACCGGGATCCTGGCCGTCGTGTTCGTGGGGGTGGCCCGGGTGGCCAACGTCAACACCGAGGAGGCTTCCTTCCTCCAGAACGCGGCCACCCAGGTGAGCCTCAAGGGCATCCTGCTGGGCGGGATCATCATCGGCTCTCTCGGCGTGCTCAACGACGTCACCGTCACCCAGGCGTCGGCGGTGTGGGCGCTACGGGACGCCGATCCCACCGCCGGCGCCCCCGACCTCTACCGGCGGGCCATGGCCATCGGACGTGACCACATCGCCTCCACCGTCGACACCCTCGTGCTGGCCTACGCCGGCGCGGCGCTGCCGTTACTGCTGCTGTTCACCCTGGCCAGCCGTCCCATCGCCGACGTCGTCACCGGTTCGCTGGTGGCGGAGGAGATCGTGCGCACCCTCGTGGGCGGCATCGGCCTGGTGGCGTCGGTCCCGGTCACGACCGGTCTGGCGGCACTGGTGGCGACGCGGGTGCAGCCCGGAACCAGGCGCCGCCGGCTGCCGACCTGGGTCTCGGGAGGGGCACACCCGCACTGACGACTCGTGGGCCCGCAACCGAGGCGCCTCTCCGGCCGGTCCTCAGGCGCCCGCGGCCACCAGGATGAAGTCGGTGGCGAAGCCCACCAGCAGGCCGACGAGCACGCCCCACATGAGCAACTTCTTGTATCCGAGCTTGTGGGCGACGCCCAGCAATTGGATGACGACGTAGAGGATCGAGCCCGCAGCCAGGGCCAGGAAGCCCAGGAAGACAGTCTCGTTCACGAAGGACTGCCCGATGAGCGTGCCCACGAATGTCGGCCCACCGCCGATGACGCCCAGCAGCGCGAGGTACCGCCAGCTCGGCCGTTCCGGCTCCCCGGCGAGGGGGGCCACGATGCCGAAACCCTCGGTGGCGTTGTGCAGGGCGAAGCCGATGATGAGCATCAGAGCCAGGCTGACCTCGCCCTTGGCCGCCGATTGACCGATGGCCAGTCCCTCCGAGAAGTTGTGGAGGCCGATACCCAGGGCGATGAACAGGGCGAGGCGCGACGCTCCCGAGGCGGAGGCCAGTTTGGCGGCGGTCGGCCGGGCCAGCTCGTCGACGTGCGCCGCCCCCGGACCGAGCCGGCGATGGCGGCGACCGTTCCAGCTGTCGTAGTAGACGAGGCTGAGCATCCCCACGCCGAGGCACAGCACGAACGTGGTCGCCAGGCCGGCGAAGCGGGCCCACGAGCCCGTGTGCTCGACCGAGGCCGCGACCAGCGCCGCCTCGACCGGCTCGATGGCGTGGGACAGCACGTCCCAGAGCAGGAAGATCAGGATCCCGATGGCGATCGCGTTGAGGAACGCCCGCAGGCCGGGCGCCGGATTGCGCACCCGCCCCATGGGCAGCCCGATGAAGATGGTCATGCCGGCGATGGCGCCGAGGACGAGGATGGCACCGTGCGACATCAGCGACGCCCGCCTTGCGACGGGGAGCGGCGCTCGGTGGCGAGCTTGGCGAAGCGGGTGGGGACGGCGCAGCGATCGATGTCGACGGCGCTGCTGACGATGGGCACGGCGGCGGCTCCTACGGGTCGGTCTTAGGCCCGCCTTACGGTATTGGTAAGGGGTCCCGTTTGCAAGACAGCCGAGGCAGTTCCGGAAGACTGGTATCTAGCCAGATTTGGAGTTAGTCCAGCATGACGGGTACGATTCGAGCGTGCCGAAGGAAACATCCGTCGACAACGATGCGCTTCTCCGCCGGCACGGTCTGCATGTCACGGCCCAGCGTCTGGCTGTCCTGCGGGCTGTATCCGACCGATCGCACCGCACTGCGGACGACATCTACACGGTCGTACGAACCGAGATCGGCGCCATCTCCCGGCAGGCGGTGTACGACGCCCTCGCCGCTCTCACCGACCGGGGCCTCCTCCGGCGCATCCAGCCGGCGGGGTCATCGGCCCGCTACGAGGACCGGGTCGGCGACAACCACCACCACCTCATCTGCCGCACCTGCAGCCGGATGGTCGACGTCGACTGTGCGGTCGGCGACACCCCGTGCCTGACGGCCGCCGACGACTCGGGCTACGAGATCGACGAGGCCGAGGTCATCTACTGGGGCCGATGCCCGGCGTGTGTCAGTGCAACCAACGCCTAGAGCCAATTTCTACGAGCCCAATTTCTTAAGCGCGATGAGCCATCTGAAGGAAACAGCGATAGAGGAGAAGGACCGACGTGTCTGACAGCGGCAGCGAATCCGAGAACCCGGCAATCCCCGCCCCGACGCCCGCGCCGCACCGGCCCCGGACGAACCAGGACTGGTGGCCCAATCAGCTCGACCTGCAGGTGCTCCACCAGCACTTTCCCCGGGCCACTCCGATGGGCGACGACTTCGACTACGCCGAGGAGTTCGCGTCGCTCGACGTCGACGCCCTGAAGCGGGACGTCTTCCAGGTGATGACGACGTCGCAGGACTGGTGGCCGGCCGACTACGGCCACTACGGCCCCCTCTTCATCCGCCTGAGTTGGCATGCCGCGGGCACGTACCGCATCGAAGACGGCCGGGGCGGCGGCGGCAACGGCGAGCAGCGCTTCGCTCCCCTCAACAGCTGGCCCGACAACGCCAACCTCGACAAGGCTCGCCGGCTGCTCTGGCCGGTCAAGCAGAAGTACGGCCGGAAGATCTCCTGGGCCGATCTGCTGGTCTTCGCCGGCAACTGCGCCCTGGAGTCGATGGGGTTCACGACCTTCGGCTTCGCCTTCGGGCGGGAGGACGTCTGGGAGCCGGAGGAGGTCTTCTGGGGGCCGGAGGACACGTGGCTCGGTGACGAGCGCTACAGCGGCGACAGGGAGCTGACGGGGCCGTTCGGCGCGGTGCAGATGGGCCTGATCTACGTCAACCCGGAGGGACCCAACGGCAACCCGGACCCGCTGGCGGCAGCCAGGGACATTCGGGAGACCTTCCGCCGCATGGCGATGAACGACGAGGAGACGCTCGCACTCATCGTCGGCGGCCACACCTTCGGCAAGTGCCACGGTGCCGTCGACCCCGAGTACGTCGGGCCGGAACCGGAGGGTTGCCCCGTCGAGGCCCAGGGCCTCGGCTGGAAGATCAACTTCGGCAGCGGCAAGGGCGTCGACACGATCACCAGCGGGCTCGAGGGCGCCTGGACCACCACCCCGACGCAGTGGGACAACGCCTTCCTCGACATCCTGTTCAAGTACGACTGGGAGCTGACGACCAGCCCCGCCGGTGCCAAGCAGTGGACTCCCAAGGACCCCTCGGCCCAGGGCACCGTGCCCGATGCCCATGTTCCGTCGAGGAGTCACGCCCCCATAATGCTGACGACCGACCTCGCGCTGAGGATGGATCCGATCTACGCGCCGATCGCCAAGCGCTTCCACGAGAACCCGGACCAGCTGGCGGACGCGTTCGCCAGGGCCTGGTACAAGCTGCTGCACCGCGACATGGGACCGGTTTCGCGCTACCTCGGCCCATGGGTGCCGGAAGCGCAGCTGTGGCAGGACCCCGTCCCAGCGGCCGACCATGAACTGATCGGCGACGAGGACACTACTGCCCTCAAGGCCACCATCCTCGCATCGGGACTGTCCGTCTCCCAGCTGGTCTCCACCGCCTGGAGCTCGGCCGCCACCTTCCGCTTCACCGACATGCGGGGCGGGGCCAACGGGGCCCGGATCCGCCTTGCTCCGCAAAAGGACTGGGAGGTCAACGGCTCGGCCGCCGACGTGCTCCAGGCCCTGGAGCGGATCCAGCACGACTTCCAGTCAGGCGGCAAGACGGTCTCGCTCGCCGACCTGATCGTCCTGGGCGGGTGCGCGGCCGTCGAGCAGGCGGCGAAGAACGCCGGGCACGACGTCGCGGTCCCCTTCCGGCCGGGGCGCACCGACGCTTCCCAGGAGCAGACCGACGTGGAGGCGTTCGCGGTGCTCGAACCCAGAGCCGATGGGTTCCGCAACTACCTCCGGGCCGGCGAGAAGCTGCCGCCGGAGACGCTGTTGCTCGACCGGGCCAACCTGTTGAAGCTGACCGCCCCCGAGATGACGGTCCTCGTCGGCGGCATGCGGGCGCTGAACGCCAACTTCGGTCAAACCCGACACGGCGTCTTCACCGACCGGCCCGAGACGTTGTCCAACGACTTCTTCGCCAACCTGCTCGAGAGCGGCACGGAGTGGAAGGCGTCCGCCTCGGCCGAGAACGTGTACGAGGGCCGGGACGGCACGGGCCAGGTCAAGTGGACCGCCACCGCCGTCGACCTCGTCTTCGGTTCGAACTCCCAGCTCCGGGCCATCTCCGAGGTCTACGCATGTGACGACTCGAAGGAGAAGTTCGTGCGTGACTTCGTGGCCGCGTGGGACAAGGTCATGAACCTCGATCGTTTCGACCTCGCCTGATCGACGCTCCCGGATTGGTGACCGGTTCGACGTGAACCGGTCACCAGACCGTGACTACCAGGGGCGCCGCCGGTGGCGGGCGGCTGATAATGGGTCGTGCGCTTCGGCTTGACGTTGCCCATCTTCGACCTGATGGCCGACCCCCGAGTGCTGGCCGACCTGGCTTTCAGGGCCGAGGAGGCGGGATGGGACGGCGTCTTTCTGTGGGATCACGTCTACTACCGGGCGCCGACGACCGCGCTCACGGACCCGTGGATCGCGCTGGCGGCGATTGCCGCCCGGACCCAGCGCGTCACCATCGGCCCGATGGTGACGCCCCTCGCCCGCCGCCGCCCGCACGTCGTCGCTCGGCAAGTGGTCGCCCTCGACCATCTCTCGGGCGGGCGTGTCGTCCTGGGCGTCGGCCTGGGACTCGACAGCAGCGGTGGCGAGTACTCCCGGTTCGGGGAGGAGACGCAGGACCGCCGCCGAGCCGACCGGTTCGACGAGGCGCTCGAACTTCTCACCGGACTGCTGTCGGGCGAGCCCGTCGACCACCACGGCCGATATTTCACCGCCTCGGACGTCCGGTTCCTCCCGCGACCGGTCAACGGCGCCATCCCCATCTGGGTCGCCGCTCGCTGGCCGAACCGACGTCCGCTGCGTCGGGCGGCTCGGCACGACGGTCTCTTCGTCATCGACATCGGGCCGTCGGAGCTGGCGCTGGCGCTTGAATTCGTGGAGGCGCTCCGCCCTCCCGATCGGGGTCCGTTCGAGGTGGTGGTGCAGGCGGCGGCGTCGTCGGATCCGCGACCGTGGCGGGACGCGGGGGCCACCTGGTGCCTCGCCGCCTTCGACTCCTTCACCGTCACGCCATCGGCTGTTCAGCGCGTAATCGACCAGGGTCCCCCGTGATCACCCGATGACCTACCTCCCCGAGGACTCATGATGGCCGGGTCCTCGCCCTACCCCTTGCGGATCTCACCGGGTACCCAGGTCGTGGCTCAGCGTGGTGGCACCGGCGTCGTGGTCGAGGCGATCGACGGTGATCCTCCGAGCTACCGCGTGCGGTTTCCCAGCGGAGAGCAGGCCGTGCTGCGGCGCGACCAGCTGAAGCTCCGCCGGCAAGCCCAGCGGGCGTCGCTCGGTCCGCCGCGGGACACCGTCGCCCTCATGGACGAGCTCCTCGGGCGTTGGGTCATCTACCGCTGCGTCACCGGCTCGCAGGCGTACGGACTGGCCGATGAGGCGTCCGATGTCGACGTACGGGGCGTCTTCGTCGCCCCGCCGGAGCTGCTGTGGTCACTCCAGGGCGCCCCCGACTACCTCGAGCGGGAGCGGATGGCGGAGGCCTACTGGGAGCTGGCCAAGTTCTCCGTCCTCGCCCTCAAGGCCAATCCGAACGTGCTCGAATGCCTGTACACGCCGCTCGTCCAGCACGTCAGCCCGATGGGCGAGGAGCTGCTCGGCCTCCGGGACGCCTTCCTCTCCCGCCTCGTCCACCAGACCTACAACGGCTACGTGCTCTCGCAGTTCAAGAAGCTCGAACGTGACCTGCGGACCAAGGGCGAGCCGAAGTGGAAGCACGTCATGCACCTCATCCGGCTGCTCCTGTCCGGCATCGAGGTCCTCCGCCGCGGCACCGTCAGCGTCGACGTCGGCGAGCACCGCGACCGCCTGCTGGCCATCAAGGGGGGCGAAGTCTCCTGGAAGGAGGTGGAGGAATGGCGCTTCCAGCTGCACCGCGACTTCGATGCCGCCCTCCTGGACAGCCCGCTGCCCGAGCTTCCCGACTACGAGCGGGTCGACGGCTTCGTGGTCGACGTCCGCCGGCGGATGGCCGGCGGGCAGCTCCCGTGAACGTCGACCCCCGCCTGGGGGTGATCGCCGCGGCCCAGCCCTACCCGCTGGTGTTCGCCACCGTGAGCGGCGCCCACCTCTACGGGTTCGAGTCCGCCGACTCCGATGTCGATCTCCGGGGTGTCCACGTGCTGCCGGTCGGCGACGTGATCGGCCTGGACCGGGGACCGGAAACGCTCCAGGTGTCCGAGCTGCGGGACGGGCTCGACCTCGACCTCGTCACCCACGACGTGGGCAAGTTCTGCAGCCTGCTCCTGCGCCACAACGGCTACGTCCTGGAGCAGCTGTACTCGCCCCTGGTCGTGAGCGGCGGCGTCCTCCACGAGGAGCTGAAGGCGATCGGGGCCGGCTGCATCACCCGCAACCACGCCCACCACTACCTCGGCTTCTCCGAGACCCAGTGGCGGCTCTACGGCAGGACGCACCAGCTCAAGCCGCTCCTGTACACGTTCAGGGTCCTGAAGACCGGCATCCACCTGATGCGGACCGGGCGGGTGGAGGCGAACCTGGTCCACCTCCTCGACGACGACCCGAGGATCGCCTATCTGGGCGATCTCGTCGCCGACAAGCGGACCCACGGTGAGCACGCGGCCGCGACAGACGACCACGGGGTGGATTTCGGCGCCGACGTCGCCCGGCTGCGCCAGGTGCTGGCGGTGGAGAGCGAAGGAAGTCCTCTCCCCGTGGCGACGGGGCAGCGCCCGGCACTCCACGACTTCGTCGTGAGGGCCCGCCTCACGACCTAGACGACCTCAGCTGCCTGTCTAGGTCACGAGGAAGGTGAACAGCGGTGAGCCGGGGGGCACGGGCTCGATGCGCAGGCGGCTGTGGCGCATGCGCTCCAGGAGGGGCTCCAGGTCGTCGCGGCCGTTGATCTCGATGCCGACCAGGGCCGGGCCCGTCTCCCGGTTGTTCTTCTTGACGTATTCGAAGAGGGTGATGTCCTCGTTCTCGCTCAGGACCTCGTCGAGGAAGCCCCTCAGCGCACCCGGCTCCTGGGGGAACGTGACCAGGAAGTAGTGCTTGAGGCCCTCGTGGATGAGCGACCGCTCCACGATCTCGCCGTAGCGGCTCACGTCGTTGTTGCCGCCGGACAGCAGGCACACCACCGTCTGGCCCGGCTCCACCGAGAACGAATAGCCGAGGGCGGCCGCGGCCAGGGCGCCGGCGGGCTCGGCCACGATCCCTTCCCACTGGTAGAGGTCGAGCATCTCGGTACAGACCCGTCCCTCCTCCACCGGCACCAGCTCGCCGACGAGCTCGGCCACGATGGGGTAGGTCACCGACCCCGCCCGGCGCACGGCGGCCCCGTCGACGAAGCCGTCGAGGTCGTCGAGCACGACCGGTCCGCCGGCGGCCACCGCCGCGGCCATGCAGGCCGCGCCCGCCGGCTCCACGCCTACGAGGCGCGTGCCCGGGTGCCGGGCCCGCATCCAGGTGGCGACCCCGGCCAGGAGCCCGCCGCCGCCCACCGGCAGGACGAGCACGTCGGGGGCGAAGCCGAGCTGGCGGACGATCTCCACCCCCACCGTGCCCTGGCCGGCGATGGTGAGGGGGTGGTCGAAGGGGGGGACGAGGACGCGGCCCGAGGCCAGGGCGTCCTCCACCGCGGCCAGGTTGGCGTCGTCGTAGGTGTCGCCGGTGATGACGAGGGTGACGAGGTCGCCGCCGATGGCGGTGATGCGCTCCCGCTTCTGGCGGGGGGTGGTGCGGGGCACCACGATGCGCCCGGGAACGCCCAGCTGGCGGCAGCTGAAGGCCACCCCCTGGGCATGGTTGCCGGCGCTGGCACACTCCACCCCCCGGGACTTCTCCTCGTCGCTCAGCTGGGAGATGAAGTTGTAGGCGCCCCGGAGCTTGTAGGACCGGACGACCTGCTGGTCTTCCCGCTTGAGCCACACCTGGGCCCCCACCCGCTGACCGAGGCGGTCGTTGGGCTCGAGGGGCGTACGCCGGACCACCGAGTCGAGCCGGACGTCGGCCGCCTCCACGTCGGCCGCGGTGGGCGCCCGTACGTCGGTGCCAGGGTCGAGCTGGGACGGGCCGAGGGAGGACGGGGCGGTCACGGGGGCCATTACGGGAACGGTAACGGGTGGGGACGAACCGGAGAGCACGATTCGCGGGCGACCCGGCCGAGGCGGGGCTCCCTGGACATGATCGCCCAGGCTGGTGCCCGGTCAGCGGATCAGGCGCTCTCCTTGAAGGCGGGGCCGAGCATCTCCTTGAGATACGTCAGCACCGAGGGGGCGAGGGTGTTCTCGTGGCCCCGGGCGCAGCGGGACCGGTAGAGGCCACCCCTGGCATCGGGAGCGATCAGGTCGGCCAGCAGCCAGCACGTCGGGCAGGGGACGACCTCGTCGTCGGGACCCATCACGCCGCCCGCGGGGAGGCCGACTGCTCGCTTGCGTCGGCGTCGGCATCGATGATGATCATGTCGAAGGGGAACGCGGCCTCGACCGAAGCCCGGGAACCGGCGTCGTCGAGAAGGTCGGTCATCGACTCGCCCGAGATCATCGACACCACGAGGGCAAGGGCGGCGACATGGCCCGCCTCCCAGCCGTCGCCGTAACCGGTGAGGTACTCCACCGTGGGAGCTTCAGGCGCCACCAACGCGACCGCCCACTGGCGGGCGGCGGCGTTCTGCAGGAAACCTCGGCACATGCTCTCGATCACACCCTGTTGGTCGTCCATCGTGCCGCTCCGTTCTGTGGGCGTGGGTCCCTCATCGTCATTTCCCGTTCGGGACTTAAGTCACACATGGGAATTGATGCAATGGGCCTACCGAGGAATGCTCCCCCGGTTCGGAGGGGTGTCCCGGCGACCTCCGTCAATGAGGGGAGCGCCTGACGCCACCGCCACGGCCGCCCCCCATTGCCGACGATCACCGTTCTGACCTGCCGCTTCGCGGCAGTCGACGCCGTCCGGCGCCCCGTCCCGGGCCCCCGCCTCAAGTCTGGAAACGGAATGCGGCGATTTTGTGAATTGCCCGTTTCCGTCAGGTGCCGCCGACCTGGGCGCCGGACGCCCCGCATGCCGGGCCCAGCCGCAGACCGGCGCCGCGCCGGCGGTGACCCGGGGGTAGTCCGATCGGCTCTTTGTCGACCCCAACGCTCAAGCGACGGTGTGGGCTGACCGACCGATTCGGACATGGCCACCAGGCGCTTCGTGAGGAGGGCGGAGGACTGGACCGAGGTCGCCCGCTGGCTGGGCATCTTCTGGTTCTGCCGCTGCCGATACAGCAACGTCGCCAGCTACCGGTGCTACTACTGCGGAAAGAGGGCTCCGGTGGAGGTGCGCCACCTGGTGGCCGACACCCTGCATGCCGCCGAACAGATCAAAGTGCCGGCGGCCGCTCCCCGGTAGGCGGTGCGCCCGTCCGCCCGGGAACCATGGCCGGGTACCTTGGACCCATGGAGCAGGTGGCTGTCTTGTGGCTCACCGCCGGCCTGAGCTGCGACGGCGACTCAATCGCCATGACCGCGGCCACCCAGCCCAGCCTGGAGGACCTCGTGCTGGGAGCTTTCCCGGGCGTGCCCCGAGTGCGCTTCCACCACCCGGTGCTGGCCTACGAGGTGGGCGACGAGTTCCTGGCCGGCTTCGAGGACGCCGCCGCCGGCAAGCTCGACCCCTTCATCCTGGTGATCGAGGGCTCCATCCCCGACGAGACGGGCAACGAGGAGGGATGCTGGGCCGGCTTCGGCACCGACCCCGCCACCGGCCAGCCCATCCCCACCACCACGTGGGTCGACCGGCTCACGGCCCAGGCGTGGGCGGTGATGGCGGTGGGTACCTGTGCCGCCTACGGCGGTATCCACGGCATGGCCGGCAACCCCACCGGGGCCATGGGCCTGGCCGACTACCTGGGCTGGGACTGGCGCTCGCGGAGTGGCCTGCCCATCGTCAACCTTCCCGGCTGTCCGATCCAGCCCGACAACTGCACCGAAACCCTGCTCTACCTGCTCCGCCAGCTGGTGGGGACGGCGCCGCCGATCCCCCTCGACCACGTCCTGCGACCCACGTGGCTGTTCGGCCAGACCCTGCACGAGAACTGCGACCGGGGCGGCTACTACGAGCAGGGCGACTTCGCCGGCGAGTACGGGTCGAGCAAGTGCATCGTCAAGCTCGGCTGCTGGGGACCGGTGGTCGACTGCAACGTGGGCAAGCGGGGCTGGATGAACGGTATCGGCGGCTGCGCCAACGTGGGGGGGACGTGCATCGGCTGCACCATGCCCGGCTTCCCCGACAAGTTCCAGCCCTTCCTCGACGAGCCGCCGGGGGCCAAGATGTCGTCGTCGGCGGTCCTGCTCTACGGGCGCTCGGTGCGGGCCCTGCGCAACGTCACCCGGGCGTCGATGAACGTGGAGCCGGAGTGGCGGGGCCCCCTCCCGAAGGGACTGCGACCGCCCGCCGCGCCCGAAGGGTGAGCGACACCTCCCACCTCGTCGACAAGACCTGGGATCCGATAACCCGCATCGTCGGCAGCCTCGGCATCCACGCCCGCATCGACTTCCGCGACCGCAAGGTGGTGCGCTGCCACAGCACGTCGTCGATCTTCCGGGGCTACAGCGTCTTCATGCGGGGCAAAGACCCCCGCGACGCCCACCAGATCACCAGCCGCATCTGCGGCATCTGCGGCGACAACCACGCCACCGCGTCGGTGTAC
Organism: Actinomycetota bacterium; assembly: GCA_034666105.1. Lineage (GTDB taxonomy): Bacteria > Actinomycetota > Acidimicrobiia > Acidimicrobiales > AC-14 > JAXDMK01. The sequence goes on from JAXDMK010000093.1 coordinate 16,754, forward strand.
GCCCAGCAGATGGCCTACGGGATCAAGCCCCCGCCCCTGGCCGAGTGGATCATCAACCTGGCCGAGGCGGCCGAGTACATGTTCGACCACAACCTCTACCAGGAGAACCTGGTGGGGGTGGACTTCTGCGCCCGCATGGTGGGGGAGACCAACCCCGGCCTCCTGGCCCGGGCCGAGGTCACCGAGGCGCCCCACGCCGCCGACCACGGCTTCCGCACCATCGCCGACATCATGCGGGCCTTCAACCCCATGGAGGGCGCCCTCTACCTGGAGGCGCTCAAGATGAGCCGCCTCACCCGGGAGATGTTCTGCCTGATGGAGGGGCGCCACGTCCACCCCTCGCTGCTCTACCCGGGCGGCGTGGGCACCGTCCCCACCGTGCAGCTGTTCGACGACTACCTGGTGCGGCTGGTGAAGTACGTCGAGCATCTCAAGCGCATCGTCCCTCTCCACGACGACCTGTTCGACTTCATGTACGAGGCCCTGCCCGGCTACGAGGAGGTGGGCCGGCGGCGGGTTCTGCTCGGCTCGTGGGGCTCGTTCCAGGATCCGGAGGAGTGCGACTTCCGCTACGAGAACATGGCCTCGTGGGGGCGCGACATGTTCGTGACGCCCGGCGTCGTGGTCGACGGCGAGCTGGTCACCACCGACCTGGTGGAGATCAACCTGGGCCTGCGGATCCTGTTGGGCAGCTCGTTCTACGACGACTGGGCCGAGGGCGAGACCTTCGTCACCCACGACCCCCTGGGCAACCCCGTCGACCAGCGCCACCCGTGGAACCAGACGACCTCGCCCCGGCCCCAACGGCGCGACCTCGAGCCGGGCGGCCACTACACGTGGGTGATGTCGCCCCGGTGGCTCGACCCCCGCACCGGCGAGCACCTCGCCCTCGACACGGGCGGCGGCCCCCTGGCCCGGCTGTGGGTCACCGCCCTGGCCGGCCGGGTGCACACGCCCTACGTCGACGCGCCGGGGGACGGGTCGGTGCGCATCGGCCTGCCCCGCACCGCCCATCTGGCGGAGACCGAGTTCGCCTGGCGCGTGCCCCAGTGGTCGAACACCATCGAGCGCGACCGGGCCCGCACCTACTTCCAGGCCTACAGCGCGGCCATGGCCTTCCACTTCCTGGAGCAGGCGATGGCGGAGCTGGCCGCGGGCCGGCTCGAGGTGTGGACACCCTTCGACGTACCCGACGAGGCGGTGTCGTGCGGTTTCCACGAGGCGGTGCGGGGCCTGCTGTCGCACCACATGGTGATCCGCAAGGGGCGCATCGCCAACTACCACCCGTACCCGCCCACCTGCTGGAACGCCAGCCCCCGCGACTCCTTCGGCACCCCCGGTCCCTACGAGGACGCGGTGCAGGGGTCGCCCGTCTTCGAGGAGAACGGGCCCGACGACTTCAAGGGCATCGACATCATGCGCACTGTCCGCAGCTTCGACCCGTGCCTGCCCTGCGGCGTACACATGTATCTCGGCCGGGGAAAGGTGCTCCAGACCCGTCACGGTCCCAGCCTCGGCGTCCGCTGACCCGGTGGAAAAGATGAACGAGGCTCCCGTCGATGTCGCCGCCCTGGAGGCGGAGCTGCTGGCCATGACCGTCACCGACGGCGAGGCCCTGGAGGCGATCGTCCGGCTGGCCGAGGTCATCTTTCCTGACGGCGTCGGCTTCGGCGCCCGCGAGCGCACGGTGTGGCCGTCCGGCCCCCATCCCACCGCCACCAACGGCCACGACGGGGTCGCCCTCAGCGAACGGGACCGGCTGGAGGCCGAGGCCCGCCGGTCGGAGGCCCGCTTCCAGTCCCTCGTCGAGCAGGTGCCGGCGGTGGTGTTCTCGGCCGCCCTGGGTGACGCCGACAACGAGGTCTACGTCAGCCCCCACATCGAGACCGTGCTCGGCTTCACCCAGAAGGAGTGGCTCACCAACCCCCTGCTCTGGTACTCCCAGCTCCACCCCGACGACCACGCGGTGGTCATCGACGCTTTCACCCGGGGCGTGCAGACGGGCGGGCCCTTCCGGGCCGAGGTGCGCTTCATCTCCCGGAGCGGGGAGGAGGTGTGGATCATGGGCGAGGCCCGGCTCATCCGCGACGACGCCGGCCGGTTGGCGTACTTCCAGGGCGTGGGCTTCGACATCACGCCCTCCAAGCGGGCCGGGGCCATGATGGCGGAGGCGGAGCGCGACCGGGTGGAGGCGGCCCGGCTGCGCACCGAGCTCTATAAGGCCCGCAACGTGGAGCTGGCCCAGCTGAACCAGCAGTTGAGCGTCGCCGTCGAGCAGGCGGAGGCGGCGGAGGCGCTGCAACGGGATCTGCTGGCCCGCGAGCGGGAGGTGGTCGACCGCCTCACCCGCCTCGACCGCGACAAGAACGACTTCGTGTCCAGCGTCAGCCACGAGCTGCGCACGCCCGTCACCAGCATGCTCGGCTACCTGGAGATGCTCGGCGACGGCGACGCCGGGCCCCTCAACGAGCCCCAGGAGCGCATGCTGGAGGTGATCACCAAGAACAGCTGGCGCCTCCTGCGCCGGATCGAGGACCTGCTCACCGTGTCCGGCCTGGAGGCGGGCAAGATGCGCCTCACCCTGAGTCCGGTGGCCGTTCCCGCCCTCATGGAGTCGGCCATCGCCGCCCTGGAGCCGGCCATGGTCGGCCGCCGGCTGGAGGTCGTCCTCGACGTGGCCGACGACGCCGACACGGTCACCGCCGACGCCGAGCACCTCGATCGCGTCGTCATCAACCTCCTCAGCAACGCGGTCAAGTTCACGCCCGACGGCGGACGGGTCACCGTCACCGTGCGCCGGCAGGAGGAGGCGGTCGAGATCGTGGTCGCCGACACCGGCGTCGGCATCCCCGACGACGAGCAGTCGCGGCTGTTCGAGCGGTTCTTCCGGTCCTCGAACGCCCAGCAGCTGGCCATCGCCGGCACCGGTCTGGGCCTGGTCATCGTCAAGGGGATCGTCGAGCTCCACGGGGGGACGGTGACGGTGCGCTCCACCTCCGGCGTCGGCACCGAGGTCACGGTCAGCCTCCCCACCGACCTCGCCGACGGCGCCGACAGTCAGGCCGACGGCGAGGCGGCCGACGTCACCCGACAGGCCCCGGAGACCGGCCCTTAGGCTCTGGTCGATGCCGCCGGTGGCGGGCCCGGGCGCGAAAAGGGCGCCCACTCGGCTGACGGCGGACCAGCCGAGAAGGGCGCCGGGCACCATGTTGGCGGGTTCCTACCGCCGATGCAAGACAGGACGGGTCAGCGCCCGCCCAGGAAGCGGTGGACGAGGGGCACCGCCTGTGCCCCCTCGCCGACGGCGGCCGCCACCCGCTTGGTCGACCCGAAGCGCACGTCGCCGGCCGCGAACAGGCCGGGCTGGCTCGTCTCCAGGGGATAAGGGTCGCGCGGCAGGCGCCACGCCTTCCGATCCCCGTTGTGCTCGGGGTCGAACAGATCCCGCCCGGTGAGCAGGTAGCCGCTCTGATCGGTGAGGACGCCGTCCTGTTCGGCCCAGCCGGTGCGGGGCACGCCGCCGATACAGATGAACAGGGCGTGGGCCGGCACCGTCTCCTCGGCCGCGGTCGTGTTGTCCCGGATGGTGATCGTCCGTAGCCAGTGGTCGCCGCCGACGCCGGACACCTCGGTGCAGACGCGGACGTGGATGACGGGTGACTCCTCGAGACGAACGCAGAGGTAGGTGGCCATCGTCTCCGACAGGGCTTCGCCCCGGCACAGGATCGTCACCGAGCGGGCGTGCTCGGCGAAGTTCAGCGCCGCCTGCCCGGCCGAGTTGCCGGCCCCGACGATGAACACGTCCTTGCCCGCCACTCCGGGCGCCTCGCTGGCTGCGGCGCCGTAGTAGACGCCGGCGTGGAGGAGCCGGTCGATGCCCTCGAGCTCCAGCCGGCGCCAGTCGACGCCGGTGGCCATGAGGACCGCCCTCGCCCGCAGGGTGGTGCCGTCGGCCAGGGTGCCCACGAACTGCCCGTCCTCGGGATGGCCCTCGACCAGCGACTGGAGCATGAGGATCTCGGCGCCGAACTTCTGGGCCTGGTGGCGGGCCCGGGCGGCCAGCTCGGCCCCGCTGATGCCCTCGGGGAAGCCCAGGTAGTTCTCGATCCGCCAGCTGGTGCCGGCCTGGCCGCCGGGGGCCCACTCCTCGACGACCACCGTCGACAGGCCCTCGCACGAGGCGTAGACGGCCGCCGCCAGCCCCGCCGGCCCGGCCCCGATGACGGCGAAGTCGTAGGACGGGCGGGAGGGCGGCGCGACCAGGCCCAGGGCCCGGCCCACGTCCTGAATGGACGGGCTGGTGAGGCACCGGCCGTCGTCGAACGTGCACACCGCCACCTCGGCCGGTCCCTCGTCGTCGAGGTAGAGGAACGGCACCGCCGCCCGGGTGAGGAAGTCCCGGATGTCGTAGGCCGCCACCCCGCCAGTGACGACGATCCGGGCCTCCGGCGGCGGCGCGGTCACGGGTGGTCGAAGACGGGAGCGCCGTCGACGAGGAAGGCGACCTCGTCGACGTAGCACCACCACCACTCCTCGCCCGGCTCGTAGCTCTGGACGAGGGGATGGCTGGACGTCCGGAAGTGGGCGGTGGCGTGGCGATTGGGCGAGCTGTCGCAGCAGCCGACGTGGCCGCAGGACATGCACACCCGCAGGTGGACCCACCGTCCGCCCATGGCCAGGCAGTCCTCGCAGCCGGTGGCGTTGGGGGACACGTCGGCCGCCTGGTCGAGGTGGGTGCAGGTGTCGGGCATGGCTCTGTTCTAGCCGCGGGCGCAGGACGTGCCGGGGCGGCGGGCCGCCGACGCCCAGTCGGCGTCGTCGGTGCGGGGCCAGTAGTCGCCCGTCTCCGGATCCTGGTCGTAGGGGACGGGCGGATCACCGCCGCCGGCGATGTCGGCAACCGCGGCCAGGAAGCGGTCGACGTCGGCCGCGGTGGTCGACAGGCCGGCGCTGGCCCGCACCGCCCCCGGGACGTCGCGCCGGTCGCCCCGGAGCACGGCCGACCGGTAGGACGCGATCTCGGCCCCGTCCAGGCCGAGCAGGCGCAGCAGGTAGGGGTGGGCGCAGAAGCAGCCGTGGCGCACGCCGATGGCGTGCTCGGCGCTCAACCGGGCCGCCACCAGGGCGTGGTGGACGCCCTCCACCACGAAGGTGGCCAGGGGCAGCGTGGGCGTGCCGAGCCCCGGGCCCAGCAGGCGGACCCCGTCGATGGCGGCCAGCCCGTGGCGCAGGCGAAGGGCCAGGGCGTCGTCGTGGGCGACGATCGCCGGCCATCCGATTCCGGCCAGCTCGTCGATGGCGGCGTGAAGGGCCACCGCGCCCATGACATTGGGCGAGCCCGCCTCCTCCCGCTCGGGCGGGTCGGTCCACACCACCTCGTCGAGGTCGACCAGGTCGACGGCGCCGCCCCCGGCGAGGAACGGGTCACCCGTCTCGAAGGCGGAACGAGGGCCGACGAGTACGCCGCCGCCGTAGGGGGCGTACATCTTGTGGCCGCTCCACGCCAGGAAGTCGGCGCCGCCGGGGAGGGGCCGGTGGGCGGCGAGCTGGGCCGCGTCGACGAGCACGGGGACGCCCCGGTGATGGGCGGCGGCCACGATGTCGTCGATCGGCGGCATCCAGCCGGTGACATTCGACGCCCCGGTGATGGTGAGGATCCGGGGCAGGGGCCCCTCGTGGATGGCGGCGTCGAGGGTGGCGGCCACGTCGGCGGCGTCGAACGTGCCGTCGGCGCCGCACTCCACATACCGCCGGTGGGCCAGGCGGGCCCAGGGCAGGAGGTTGGCGTGGTGCTCGACCACGGTGGTGACCACCACGTCGTCGGGCGCCAGCCGCAGCCGGTAGGCGAGCTGGTTCACGGCCTCGGTGGTGTTGCGGCAGATGACGGCCACGTCCCGGTCGTCGGTCTTCCCGGCGAAGGCGAGGGCCGCGGCCCGGGCCTCCTCGTACTCGGCCGTGGCCAACTGCGACTTCCACCCGGCGCCCCGGTGCACGCTCGAGTAGCGGGGCAGGAAGTCGGCCACCCGTTCGGCGACGGCGGGAAGCGCACTGGTGGACGCGGCCGCATCGAGGGACAGGTACGTCCGTTGTAAACCGTCGATGCAGGGCGCCTGGAGGTCGTCGCCGACGAGGCGGACGCCGAGACTGTGGCCTTCCGGCACCCGGTCCGGCACGGCCCCATCCTACCGGCGGGCGGATTCTCGGTGGCACGTCCGGGTCGCGTCGGCCAAGCTGCATGCGTGCACCACCTGACCTTGGCCGAGCTGCATGCCGGGCTCGATCACATCGCCCGGTCCCCCGCCGACGGCGGACGGGTCGAGCTCATCGTCCGCCGGCCGGAACCGGGGGAGAGGGAGGTCCTGGCCGAGGGCACGCTCCACCTCGACCACGGCCTGGTGGGCGACGGCTGGCGGGTGCGAGGGAGCACCCGCACCGACGACGGCACGTCGCATCCCGACATGCAGCTGAACCTGATGAATGCCCGGGTGGCGGCCCTGGTCGCGGTCGACGCCGACCGACGGCCGCTGGCCGGCGACCAGCTCTACCTCGACCTCGACCTGAGCGAACGCAACCTTCCCGCCGGTACTCGCCTCGCCCTCGGCTCGGCCGTCATCGAGGTCACCGACCAGCCCCACCGCGGCTGCGGGAAGTTCTCCGCCCGCTTCGGGCTGGCCGCCCTCCGCTTCGTGAACACGGACGAGGCGCTCGGCCTGCGCCTGCGGGGGGCGAACGCCAAGGTCGTCGTCGGCGGCACGGTGCGGGTGGGCGACGCGGTGGCGAAGGTCCCCCCGCCGCCGAGCGGTTAACCGGCCTCGATCTCGAAGATGTCGGCCGGGGCGCTGGCCATGAGGCGGTCGGCCAGCCCCTGCTTGAGGGCGGTGAAATGGGCCTCGTCGGCCTCGGTGCGGTCGGGCTTGCGCGCCATCTCCACGAACTCGTCGGTGACCAGGCCCTCCCGGACGAGAAGCGTGATCGCGGTGTCGCGGTAGCGGGGTCGGAACACGAACTGGGCCAGCGTCACGCCCCGCTCGGGACGTTCCAACGCCTCGTCGACGAGGTAGCGGCCCTCGGTGAGGCCCCGGGTGACCAGCTCGAAGCCGTCGCGGGCGCCGGGGCCGCGGAAGGCGGTCTCCACGACGATCCGCCGCCGCTCCAACGGGCCGTCGGGATCGAGCAGAGGGAACGCCAGCTCCATGGCCTTGAAGGCCATCGCCACCCCCGCCGGGCTGCCGGGCCCGCTGTAGCGGAGCATCTCGTCGAAGGAGAAGGCGAGCCGAGTGCCCTCGTCGACCACTTCCAGTTCGTCGGTCACGCGCCCGATGGTACGGCGGGGCCGCCTATCGTCCTGACCAGGCGCGATCGACCGAAGGAGACCGGCGAATGAAGGTTGCAATGCTCGGCACCGGGGTGGTCGGCCAGACAATCGGCCGCCGGCTGGTGGGCCTCGGCCACGAGGTGAGGATGGGCTCCCGCCAGGCGGGCAACGAGAAGGCGGCGGCGTGGGTGGCGGAGATGGGGGCGTCGGCAGGCGCGTCGGCCGGGACGTTTGCCGACGCCGCCGGCTTCGGCGACCTGGTGGTGAACGCCACCGCCGGCACCGTCTCTCTCGACGTCCTCGCCGCGGCCGGCGCCAACAACCTCGACGGCAAGGTGATCATCGACGTGTCCAACCCCCTCGACTTCTCCCGGGGCGTGCCGCCGACGCTCTCCGTCTGCAACAACGACTCGGTGGGCGAGCAGATCCAGGCCCGGTTCCCGTCGGTCCGGGTGGTCAAGACCCTCAACACGGTCAACGCCGACGTCATGGTGCACCCGGAGATCGTCCCCGGCTCGCACACCATGTTCCTGTGCGGCAACGACGCCGGCGCCAAGGACGAGGTGCGGGCCCTGCTGGAGAGCTTCGGCTGGCCACCGGCCGACCTCCTCGACCTGGGCGACATCGGCGCGGCCCGGGGAATGGAGATGTACCTGCCCCTCTGGCTCCGCCTCTGGGCCGCCACCACCACCGGCCACCTCAACATAAAAGTCGTGGCCGCCCACTAGTCGCGAAGGGCCGAAGCCCCCCCGACTGCCCTGGGGGCGAAGCCCCCACCGGCCGGCAGGCGACGAAGGAGCCGATACGCCGGCCGGAACATGAGGCAGCCCGCCGGAGGCGGTCCTCGCAGTTGACTCGGGGGGCCGTCGGGGGGCGGAGCCCCCCGACTGTCAGCCCTCCAGCAGTCCGGGGTGGGCGGGGACGTCGACCGCGTGCTCCCGCAGGGCCTCGAGCGGGACGATGTCGAGGGCCCGCTCGTGGGTGCAGGCCAGGACCACGAAGGATGCGGCTCCGTCGCGGTGGGCCCGCAGCCAGTTGCCGGCGGTGACGCACCAGCGATCGCCGGGCCGTAGCCCGGGGAAGCGGAACTCGGGCCGGGGCGTGCCCAGGTCGTTGCCGATCCGGCGCTGGTGGTCGAGGAACTCGGCCGTCACCACCGCGCAGATGGTGTGGCTACCGCGATCGTCCGGTCCCGTGCTGCAGCACCCGTCCCGGTAGAACCCGGTGACGGGATCGGTGCCACACGGCTCCAGCTCGCCTCCGAGCACGTTGCGTTCGGCCATCCCCGCAGTATCGCCTGTCGCGCCCGTCGCTGCCCGTGGCGGGCGGCCGTACTACTGCCAGTAGAACTCGGGGCAGTGGAAGGCCTGCAGGAGGGGCACCCGGTCGGGGTTGTCGTGCTGGCCCTGGATGTCGAACTGGGTGTTGATCTCGGCGCACTTGATCGGGTCGTACGCCGGGAGCGTGGTGGTGGTCGCCTGTGTCGTCGGCGGTTCGGTGACGGGAGGCTGGGTGGTGGGCGGGAGGGTGACCACGGGGACGGTCGTCACCGGCCGGGCCGCCGTCGTGGGCGGGGCGGCGGTGGTCGTCGGGGCGGGCGCGGCCGTTGTGCTCGGGGTGGGGGCGTGGGTGGTGGTGGTGCGGGCCACGGTAGTGGTGGTGACAGGGGCGCTGGACGCCACCTGGGTCATGGGCCGGTCCTCTTTGCCGATGACCACCCCGACGCCGACGGCCGATAGGAAAATCGCTCCCAGGAGGGCGACGTACAGCCTCGTCCGGTTCATAGGACGGTTATCGGCAGGGATCCCGTCTGCCTGTAGGTCATTCGGACTACTCGGCTCCATTTTCGGGCCGACTCTACGCCTGTGAGGCCGCGCCGCACTCCGCGCCCCCGCTGGCGGCCTCATCTCCGGTCGTCGGCGACCGGCCACGCCCGCTTGAGCCCGGGCGGATGCCTGCCGTCAGCGACTCGTCGCGCCGACCGGGACGAGCAGCGAGCTCGACGCGTGCTCCCACGACTCGAACAGGTGGGCCGCGAAACGGGCCTCGACCGCCGACAGGGCCCGGGCGCCGAAGACGATATCGGGGGCGAGCTCGGGTTCCTGGGTGGCCAGCCCGCCCGCCAGCCGGGAGCTGGCGACCTTGCCGTGGACCATGTCGGCTTCGACGTGCACGTCGTAGAAGCGCCGGGCGGCCGACGGTAGCCCCATACGGCGTAGAGCCTGGCTGTACCGGCCCATGGGCCCCACCGACGTCATCTCGAACAGGGCCAGGTGTCCGACGAGGGCGCCCCGCAGGCGACGGTGGAGACCGAACAGGGACACCAGGTTCACCGTGGCCAGGGTGGTGCCGGGGAGGAGGTCGAGGTACGCCCCGTACGCGGGGTCGAGGCCGAGGGTGGCCATGGTGTGGGCGAAGAGCTCGGCGTGGCTCTCGCCGGCCACCCCGTCGCCGTACTCGTCGGCCTGGATGAGCACCATCGCCGACTTGGCACCGCCCGCCAGCCGGGGGATGCACCAGGTGTGAGGGTCGGCCTCCTTGAGCTGGTAGGCCGAGCGGTGGATGGCGAACTCCTCGAACTGGGCCCGGGTACCCCGCTCGAGCATGTAGGCGGAGAGCGAGGGGCCGTCGCCGCTGGCCAGGGCGGCCAGGTCGACCTCCACGTCGAGGGAGACGGTGGTGGGCGACTCCGCCCGCAGGACGCGCTCGAAGGCGGATTCGAACGTCCGCCGCAACCCGAGCAGGCTCGGCTCCCACTCCCACGCCGGATCGACGCCCCCGAAACCGCGGTAGTGAAGCTCGTAACAGATGTAGAGGGCGAGGTGGAAGTCGTCGCCCTGCATCGGGTCGTCGACGACGGCTACGTCCACCGGCAGGGGAGGCACCGCATGCGGCGACTTCGTCACGTGTTCGAGGACAAAGGCGCTCAATGGGCCGCGGGGGAGAGGTAGAGCCGGTCCTCGACGATCACGCACGCCGGAGGCTTTCCCCAGTTCACACCGGTGTAATCCGTCGCCTTTTCCTCAATCAACAGTCCGGCGGAGCCGCCCGCGTCCACCATGCTGGGGGGATGAACCTGCACTTGGAGGCCCCGTTCGAGATGGACCTGTGGGAGGCCACCGCCGACGAGGCCACCCCCGACGGGGGCCCGGAGACGGCGCGGGTGGTCCTCCGCAAGACCTACACCGGTCCCGTCCTGATCGGCACCGCCCGCGGCCACGCCCTCACCACCCAAGGTCCGGGCGGCGCCTCCTACGTGGCCCAGGAGCGCATCGAGGGCACCCTCGACGGTCGCTCCGGGAGCTTCGTTCTCGAGCACCGGGCGTCGATGGGGGAGGGGTACCCGACCGTCATGGACGCCATCGTCGTCCCCGGCTCGGGGACGGGCGGCCTGGCCGGCGTGGCCGGCACCGGCCGGGTGGCCCACGGCTTGCTCACGCTCGACATCCGCCTCCCGGCGGGGTGAGCCGGGCCCGCCGGCGGCCGATGGCGGCGGTCATGGTTTTGGTGGCGGCAGTGGCCGTCGCCTGCGGCCCGACGTCGTCCCCGCCGGCTCCGGCACCTACTCCGGCGGTCGCCGCCCCCACCGCCCCGCCGCCGATCCGGGTGATGACGTGGAACCTCGAGCGGGGTCAGGAGGTGGCGGGGCGGCTGGCGGCAGCCGACATGGCCCCGTTCGCGGCCGTGGTGGCGGCCAACCGGGCCGACGTGGTCGGGCTGCAGGAGGTCACCCGCGACGAGGCCGAGGCCATTGGCCGGGGGTTGGGGTGGGCCGGTCCGGCCTACGTCGAGACGAAGCGTCCGTGCCCCGACTTCCCGCCCCCGCTGCCGGCCGCCTGCGTCCCGTTCGGCAACGCCATCCTCAGCCGCACTCCGCACGGTCCGGCCGAGCCGTGGCCGCTGCCCGCGTCCCGTCTCGAGGAATCGCTGGAGGACAGGGTGCTGCTGCGATCGAGGTCGACGCCGACGGCCGGCCCCTCTCGGTCTACACCACCCACCTGGCCGCCAACGCCACCCAGGCCGAGCGGGAGGCGCAGGCGAAGGCGGTGCTGGACCGGGTCGCCGACGACGACCGCCCGTCTGTTCTCGTCGGCGACTTCAACGCCGACCCGACCGACGACGTCGTCACCACGCTCACCGATCAATTCGTCGACGCCTGGGACGACCGGCCGGGCGACCACACCGACCGGGGCTTCACGTCCAACGCCGTCCTGGGGCTGACCCGGCGCATCGACTACGTCTTCGTCGGCCGCGACCGGGGCCTGCGGGTGACCGCCGTCGGCGTCGACCAGCAGGTCCTCTCCGATCACCTGGCGGTGGTGGCCGAGCTGGCTCGGGTCGGGACCTAGGGTGAGGACTTCCCTTCGAGCCCCCGGCGGTCCGAGATGATCCTGTTTTGCCCCCGCTGCGGAACCGAGCTTCCCCGAAAGTTCCGGGGCGAGTGGTTCGACTCCGGGCCGACCTGTTCGGACTGCGGCGTGGCCGTCGTCGACCCGCCGGGAATGCTGGCGCCGTCGGAGGCGGAGATGACCTACGGCCTCGACGAATGGCCGGTGACCGACCGGGCCGCAGTCACCGGCGCTCTGGTCGACGACGACGTCCCCTACCGCTGGGAGCCGGGGATCGTGCTGGTGGTGCCCGACTCGGTCGAGTCCCTCGTCGACACCATCCTCGACGACCTCGAGCAGCCGGACGACGGCCCGGTGGGGGAGAGCGCCGTCGCCGACGGCGACATCGACCCGGAGGCCGACGGCGGGGAGGAGGCGCAGGCGGCCATGGCCGACCTGTTCGTCGTCGCCGACCGCCTCCACCACGCCCCGTGGAACCCGGAGCTGAACGAGGAGCTCGAACGCCTCACCGACTTCATCGGCGCCAGCCTGCCGCCCTACGGAATGGACGCCTCCGTCTGGCGCCGGATCCACCAGCTGGCCACCGCCATCACCGTCCCCGCCGCGGACGACGACGGCGCCGAGGACGAGGACGAGGACCCCGCCGAGCTCGATCCGGACGACCTCGCCGCCGTCCAGGACGACGTCATCCGGGCCATCGCCGACCTCCGGGAGTTCCTCCGCCCCTTCGTCTAAAGCTGCTAGAAGACATGCCAGCCTGATCCTGGGACCAAGGAGGCGGCGATGAGAGACGCAGCGTCGATGATGACTGCACTGGCAGCGATCGCGTGGCCGCTGGTGCTGGGACTCTGCCTTTGGAAGATCCTCCCTGTCGTGCGATCCCGTCTGTCGGCGGGGGTCGTGAACGTGAGGATGTTCGGAGTCGAAATCTCTCTCCAAGACGCCTCAGAAAACCTCGGCCGGCAGATCGCCGATCTCCAGCAGAAGGTCGCCGAACTGCGGGCCGTGGCCCACGAGTCCCATCCCCATTTCCTTGAAACCCTCGAGGACAGGGCCCAACAATCGGTGACGGACCGAGTGCTATGGGTCGATGATCGACCAGCTAACAATGCCGTGGAGGTGGGACGCCTTCGATCCGCCGGCGCCCACGTCGATCAGGTCGTTTCGACCGACGAGGCATTGCGCGCCCTGGCTCGCACCAAGTACACCAAGGTCATAAGTGACATGGAACGCGCCGAAGACGGTCACACCAATCCACAGGCCGGTCTGAATCTCATTCAGCGAATGTCCGAACACGGCCTGGAAACGCCGGTCTACATCTACTGCTCGCAACGCGGCGTCGAACTGAACCGTGAAGAGCTCCTCGCGGCCGGGGCTGCCGGCGTGACATCGTCGCCCTTGGAGCTCTTCGAACATCTCGGGCTCGTCGGCGTTCAAGGGGTTCAGGACTAGCCCGAGCCCGTTCCGCCGGTCGAGGGTGCAGTCGTGCGGGATGGACCGACCCAACCGCACTCCGGATCAGGACGCCCGGGGCGCCACCAGTTCCTCGACGGGGACGGCGATGGGCTCGACCACCGGCAGTCGGCGGATGTGGCGACGCACCGCCAGCATCCCCAGCAGACCGGCGGCCAGCGTCCCCACCGCCCCGAGGCCCAGGCTGTACCGGGCCCCCAGGTGCTGGGAGACCACCCCCACGATGGGACCGCCGATCGGCGTGCTGCCCAGGAAGAGCATCGACTGGAGGGCGAGGACGCGTCCCCGCATCGCCGGCGCGGCCCGCAGCTGCACGATGGCGGTGGACGCGGTCATGAAGGAGATGCTGGACACGCCCATGATCAGGCTGATGACGAACGCCACCGGTTGGTTCGGCGCCAGGGCGAGGCACCCGAGGGCCACGCCGAAGGCGATGGCGGACACGCTGACGATGCGGATATCGATCTGCCGGCGGCGGGCCGTGGCCAGCGCCCCCACCAGCGACCCCGCGCTGGTGATCGACATGAGAAGGGTGAAGGTGACGGTGCTCCCGCCCAGGTCGCGGGTGACGAACAGGGGCAGCACCGTCTGGAAGTTGAAGGCCAGGGTCCCGATCACCGCCATCATGAGCAGCGGGATCCAGAGCTCGGGCACGCTGCGGGCGTAGCGCAGCCCCTCCCGCACCTGGCCCTTGCCCCGGGGTGTGACGGGCGCGGCCCGGAGCTGGGTCGGGTCCATCATCCACAGCCCGGCCAGCACGGCCAGGTAGGACACTCCGTCCAGCAGGAAGCACCACCCGAAGCCCACCGTCGTGATCAGGAGTCCGGCCAGGGCCGGACCCACCACCCGCGAGCCCGTCATGAGGGCGCTGTTGAGGCTCACCGCGTTGCCGATGTCGTCCGCCGGCACCATGTCGACCACGAACGACCGGCGTGCGGGGTTGTCGAAGGCGATGGTGAACCCGCCCAGCAGGGCCACCCCGTAGATGGCCGCCACCGGCGGGCTGCCGGAGAAAGCAAGGGCGGCCAGGGCGAACGACTGGCCCATGGCCACCGTCTGCACCGCCAGGAGGAGCTTGCGCTTGTCGGACCGGTCGGCGACCAGGCCGGCGAACGGGCCGAAGAGGAGGACGGGTCCGAACTGGAACGCGGCCAGCAGGCCGAGGGCCACCCCGCTGTCGGTGAGCTTGAGGACGAGCAGGGTTTGAGCGACCAGGGTCAGCCAGTTCCCCACCTGGGAGATGAGCTGGCCGCTGAAGAAGAGCCGGAAGTTCCGGACGCCCAGGGACCGGAACGTGTCGTTGGTGGCGCGACGGAACCTGGTCACGGGCGACCATCGGGAAGGATGGGCGCGGTGAGGACGTCGAGCACGTCGAGGGCGTCGGCCAGCCGGCGCTGCTGATCGGGGTCGAGCGTGCCGATGCGACCGGCCAGCCACGCCGTCTTGCGCCGCCGCGACTCGGCCACCAACGCCACACCCTTGTCCGAGTTGGCCACGCGCGTGATCCGCCGGTCGTCGGCGTCGCGGGAGCGCACGACGAGGCCTTCCGCCTCCAGCCGGTCGACGAGCTTGGTGATCGATGGGGGTGCTACCCGCTCGTGGTCGGCGAGGGCGCCGAGGGTGAGGGGTCCGTGGCAGTCGATGACGGCCAGGGCCGAGAGCATGCTCGGCGTCAGGCCGGCGTCGGCCTCCTGCCGCAGCCGGCGGGCCAACCGGGTGGCGCTGAGGCGCAGTCGCCCGGCCGTTTCCGTCGGGTCGGCGATGGTCTGGTGGGTGACAATCTCGGCGGGCATGACAACTAGTTTACCAAGCTAATTAGCCTAACTAAACGAATTGCGGCGACGGACGGAACGGACGGGACCGCAGCGCGCGCGAACGCCGCCGCTCATGGGGCGGCGGCGCCCGCTCGCCGACGGAAATGGGGCTAGATGCCGGCTGCGGTACCGGATCCCGTCGTGTTCTGCATGTCCTCGTCGATGGGCTGGCTGCGATCGGGGTCGATGTCGGGGTTGGAGTCCCGGATGTCGGCCGTGCCGTACGGTCGGCCGGTCGGACCTTTGGTCCCCAAATCGTGGCGACCGACCTCGGTGCCCTCGATCTTCTTGATGTCCTCGCCCCGACGGCCCTGGGTCGTTCCGACGCCGTGGGGATCGTCCGGGGTGCGGTGACTGACCTCGTCCGCCGTGATCGGGCCGAGTTCCTCGCCCGTCTCCGGGTGAAGGTTCTCGCCGCCGGGGCTGACGACCTGGCCGATCTCGGCCTCGCCTCGACTCACCGAGCTCTCGAGCATGCGCTCGACACCCTCGGTGCGGGCCCGAGTGGTCTCACTCGTGTCGGGACCCTTGCTCCGCCCGGAGTACGGGGGAAGGGGTGTGTCGCCAGTGTCGACCCGACCACCGGGGTACGGGTTCGGCCCTTCCGAGTAGAGATGTCCGATGCCGCCCTGTGGATCCTGGACCTCCTGATCGCCTGACACGGTTTCGTCTGCCATTGTTCCTCCTCTGGTTGTTCTGGATGTGAGTTGGAGGTCACCCGCAGGCCCGACCCAATCGTCGGGCCCACGGGGCACCGTCAGCGCTTGCGGTCGTACTCGCCGTGGTTGGGTGCCGACTCCTTGCCGGTCACCTGGGGGTCGAGCTGCTCGGTGAGGTTCTCCTCGGGACCGACGTCGGACCCCTGGGTGGCACTGCTGTTCACGCCTTCAGCGTCGGGCATCGTTCGCTCCTTCCTGGGTGGTTGGTTTGGTAGGTGGATGGGTGGTGCGTGACTCCGCCGCCGTGGGCGAAGTCGGGTCAGGAGCCGTGCGAAAATCAGACGCTGTTGTACGGGCGGTTGCGGCCGTCTGACTTCCGCGTCCGGACCGGGGAACGCCGGATCTGCTCCGCCAGGCCTAGGCAGGCAAGGAGGAGCCATGGGCAAGAACGAAGCAGATCCGACAACCTTGAGGCCGAATCAGCCGTCCTCTCGAGCCAGCTTCTCTCGAGGGGCGACCGGCTCCCTGGTCTTGCCCTGGACGTCTCCGCCAGTGCCGTACCCGTCACTGCCCGCGTCCTTGGTGCCGGGCTTGCCTTCGGGGGAGTTCTCCCGCGTCATAGGATCGACATCGCTCATCGTGGCGCGCTTCCCTTCATGAAATAGCGTGATTTTGGCCTCAGGCCGACCATGGCGGCGGAACGTCGACACCGGCCTGAACGACCAGGTGTTCCCAGACGAGCGCACCGCAGGACGAGCCCTCGGCGGCGGCTGGCTTGCTCAACCGGGGATAGAACTTCCCGACCCCGCCGGATGACAAACCTGGCCGGAGGGCCTTTTTCCAGGACTTTCGCGCCATTTTGAGGGAGCTGCAGGCGACGGACCAGCCCGAGCAGCCTGCTCCTGAACGACACTCGGCGGCCGGCCGGACGGCGTCGTCGGTTGCGAGCGCACTGACGGCCACGTCCGGTTTGGCCCGCGATCCAGCAGATCAGGCCAAAATAGAATTCCGATCTATGCCGGCAATTGAGGGGTAAAAACCACGTTCGGAAACCCGCGTATCGGGAGCGGCCGTTTCCGCCGGCCGGCGGGGGGTACGAGGATTGGTAAGGAGCGAAGGCTCTGATTCTCCCAGGGGCTACGTCATGGAGATCGTGATCACCGTGCGGGCGGCGGGCCCGTTTGCGCGTGGCAGAGGCGACAGGCACGCGGCCCGGCCGCGCCGTCAGGTCGCGGATAGGAGGCGGCTTCCGGAGCTGCTTCCCGAGGGGCGGGTTGACACTGCAGCCCGCCCCTCCCGCGATGCCTAGCCCGTTCCTCCGCTTCGCCGGCCGCCGCTACCCCCCTGACGGGTCCGGTCGGCGATCTCCTGGGCGATGTCTCGGAGCTTGCGGTTCTCCCGCTGCGACGCCTTGACCAGCAGGCTGAAGGCCTCGTCCGGCCCGACGCCGCTCTGCAGCATGAGAATCCCCTTGGCCTGCGCAATGACGTCGCGGCTCTCCAGCGCCTGCTCCAGCTGCGCGACCTTCCGGCGCAGGTCGTCGCGGACGACGGCCGCAGCCACCGCGGCCGAAGCCTGGGTGGCCAGCAGGCGGGCTGGCCGGAGGGTGCCGCCGTCGAGGGCGTCGCTCGTCCGGCCGAACAGGTTGATTGAGCCCAGCACCGTCCCTTCCGACTCGAGGGGCTCGGACAGTGTCCCCACCACGTCCACCGTGAGGGCCCGAGGCCCGAAAATCGGATAGCGGGCCCCGTCGGTGAGGAATTCGGCCCGCACCGTCCGGCCGACGCGGACGGCGTCGATACACGGTCCTTCTCCGATCTCGTACTGGAAGCAGTCGAGCTCCACCACGAACGCCTCGGTCGCGGCCAGCGTGACGGGCTTGCCGTCGACGACGGCCGTCACGGTGGCCTCGGCGCACCCCCCGACGCAGCAGCGGGCGGTCTCCACCACCGCAACCAGAGCGGTACGGAGGTGGGGGTCCTCCGCTGCCGAGCTGCGGATGCCGCCGGGCCGGAGTCCGTCCGGGAGGACGACCCCGGGCCCGGGTGCGACGCCCGTGGACTGGTCGGGCGGCGAAGTCGTGGCGCGACGGATCACAGTCACTGGTCGAACATCTCCTTGCGACGGTCCCCTCCGGACCGGGACGACTTCGCCCGCCGTCACCGTCGAGCCGGTCCTCGCGAAGTCGATCCGCTCCCACCTCGCCGGGCTGCTCTTCAACCACCGGAGATCCCTTGCGGCCGCATACTTTTCCCGCCGCGGCTGACTTCATTCCGCCGAAAGCAACCAAACTCGACACGATGCCGGCGCCGGCCTCGTCTTCACCACCCGGGGAATCCAGACCGTCTCAGCCTCGCCGCACGGACGCGGGCGACGAAGCCCTCGCCGTTCAGGTCAGGGGCCGGGGCGGGCGGCAGCCGAGGTCTCGAGGCCCCGGGGGTGCCAGCCGACGCACAGGATGGTGGCGTCGTCGGCTAGGGGTCCTTCGCGGTGGGCCCGCACCGCCCGCACCAGGCGGCGGACGGTCTCGGACAGGGTCTGGTGGTCAGCCAGCGCCCGGCGGGTGAGGTCGACCAGACGCTCGGCACCGAAGCGCTCGCCGCCCGGTGAATTCGCCTCCACGATCCCGTCGGTGAAGAACAGAAGGGCGTCGTTGGGTTCCAGGGCCACCTCCATCGGCGGTGGCGCCGCACCCCCGAGCCCCAGCGGCAGCGCGGGCTCGCCCCGTAACTCGGAGGCGACCCGTCCTCCCCGCAGGAGCAGCGGCCGGGGGTGGCCGGCGTTGACCCACCGGAGGACGCCGGTCTTCGTGTCGAGGGTGGCCAGTTGGCCGGTGACGAAATGATCCTCACCGAACTGGTCGCGCAGGGCGTCGTCGATGACGCGGTAGGTGTCCGGCAGGCCGAGGCCCCGCCGGCGGGCCGAGCGGTAGCCGGCGGTGGCCAGATTGGCCATGCGAGAAGCCTCCAGCCCGTGGCCCATAGCGTCCATGACGGCCAGGTGCAGGACCCCGTCGTTGAAGGCGTAGTCGAAGGCGTCGCCCGCCACCTCGTAGGCGGGCTCCAACACCGCGGCCAGCGCCACCCGATCGGAGCTGAAGGTGGTCGGCGGCAGCATCGCCCAGCGCAGCTCGGCGGCGAGCGTCATCTCCTGGTGGCGCCGGGCCATGACCAGGGCGTCGCCGTACTGCGTCTTGGAGACGATCAGCTCCGACACCAGGCCCGAAAGCTCCTCCAGCCGACGGAGGAGCTCGTCGGAGATGGCGGACGCCCGGAGGTACATCACGCCCAACCGTTCGGCACCGTCGATCAGGGGGATCCAGACGGCCATGCCGCCCGCGTCTCCGGCGGGCACCACGAACGACCGCTCCATCTGGAATGCCCGTCCGGCCATGGTGCTGTCGATGTCGTGGGCGCTGAAGCCGTGCGTCGGAGCGAGCGGGCGGAGGGTGATCTGCTCGAGGTCGACCATGAAGACGGTGAGGTCGAGGAACCCGCCCCGGGCCGCTTCTTCGGCGACGAACCGTCCGAGATCGTCCGGCGCCAGCCGGGTGGACTCCCGGAGCAGCCGGTAGAGGATGCCGTCGACCCTGCGGGCCAGTTGGGCCGCCCGACCGGCCTCGGCCTCGACGTCGTGCTCGACGGTCAGCACGACGGCGGCCTGGGCCGCGAACTGCATTCCCACCTCGGCCGCGTCGCCGGCGAAGGCCCGGGCGGTGCGGGAGTAGAAGTTGAGCGCCCCCACCGCATCGCTCCCCACCACCAGCGGCAGCGAGATGGTGCTGTGCACGCCATGGGCGCTGGCGGCCTGGCTGAACGGAGGCCAGTTGCGATCGGCGTCCACCGAGTCGATCCGGTAGACCTTCCCGTGCCGGAAGGCGTCGAGGCAGGGCCCCACCCCGGTCGCGTACTGGGCGGCGTCGATCTCGGCCACGACCTCGTGGGTGTAGACGCCGGTCGTGGTCCGGCCGTCGACGACCATGGTGATGCCCGCCATGTCGGCGTGGGGGAGTGCCTCGAGGCCGGCCTCGGCCACCCGGCGCAGGGTGTCGTGCCGGTTGACGTCGCCCGTCAGGAAGCCGGCGATGGCGTGGAAGCCCTTGCTCACCGGCACCGGTTCAGAAGGCGCGGGACACCCCATTTACAGGCGATCGGGTTGCCCGCCCTGTCCGGTCAAGGAGGATGGCCCTCTCGGTCGGCTCAGCCTACCGTCGGCCCCGTCCTCGTGGCCGCCGAGCAGCACCTCAAAGCTAAGGATCGACGCGTCATCGCAGGTCAGACGGCCTATCGGGGAAATGGGCGAATGGCTTCGCTCGATCCTGGGTAGGAGGTAGTTACGCAAGCCAGAAGGAGTTACTCATGGCAGACGACCAGCGGACAACCGAGGACGAGCTCCCCGGTGGGGGCCCCTACAGCCCCGGTCCTAACAAGTACACGGGAGGCGGAACCACCGTTGACGACGTGAGTCCACTGCCTGACCGCTCCGGTGCCCCCGCCGAGGAGGCTGACGACAGCTGAGTGTCGGACGGTACGCCGCCCGGTCGACCACATGTCGACCGGGCGGCTTTTTCGCGTCCGGGGGAAGGTGTCACGGCCTGTCCGCACCCGGATTTCAAAAAACTCGGACACGCTCAGCCCCGGCGGTAGAGGCGGGTGGTCAGCGGCGCGAACACGGCGGTGAGAGCGACGGCGACCGCCAGCACGGTCACGATGTCCCTGGCGTGGGCGTGGCCGTGCATCAGCCCCCGGGACGCGGTGGCCAGGATGGAGATGGGGTTGACGTTGACGAAGGCCTCGAGGGGACGGGGGAGCGTGTCCGGTTCCACGAACACGTTGGAGAGGAACGTCAGGGGGAAGATCCCCATGAAGCCGGCGTTCATGACCGCGCTGGGGGAGCGGAGCAGGAGTCCGAGAGTGGTGAACACCCAGGAGAGGCCGAAGGCGAAGGTGACGACCAGGGCCAGCGCGGCCAGCACCCCGCCCACGCCGGCGTCGGGGCGGAACCCGAGGGCCACGCCCACCAGGATGATCACCGTGCCCGCCGCCAGGTAGCGCACGCTGTCGCCCAGCATCGATCCCATGAGCGGGGCCGGCCGCCAGATCGGCAGCGATCGGAACCGATCGACGACGCCCTTGGTCAGGTCGGCATTGAGGGCGACGCCCGAGTACACGGTGGTGAAGAGCACCGACATCACCAGGATCCCTGGCAGCAGGTAGTCCAGGTACTCGGCGGTGGACCCGGCCACCTCGCCGCCGAACACGTAGGTGAACATCAGCACGAACATCACCGGCGTGACGGTGACGTCGAGCAGCTGCTCGGGGACGTGCTTCACCTTGAGCATGCCCCGCCAGGCGAAGGCGAGGGTGGCCGACAGGGCACCGGCGTCAGGGGGTCGGGGGGTCGACGAGATGGCGCGGCGGACGGCGGCCTCGTCGGCCGGGGTCATGAGGTCGCCCTGGGTCGTGGGCTTGGTCACGCTTCCTGCTCCTCGGCGACGGTCGCCTCCGCCGGATGGCCGGTGAGGGCGAGGAAAACCTCGTCCAGGCTCGGCTGGCCGAGTGAGAAGTCGGCGATCCGCACGCCGCTCCGCACCAGCTCGGCGACGGCCAGCGCGCCTTGACCGGCGTCGGCCCCCGGCGCGGAGAGGGCCGCCGGATCGGGCTCGAGGACGACCGTCCCCAGGAATCGGGCCAACACCCGCTCGGCCTCTGGTCGCTGGTCGGGATCGAGCAACCGCACCCGCAGCGATCCGGCGCCGACCGACGCTTTCAGCTGCCCGGGAGTCCCTTCGGCGATGACCTTGCCGTGGTCGATCACGGCGATACCATCGGCGAGCTGGTCGGCCTCTTCCAGGTACTGGGTGCAGAGGAGGATGGTCGTGCCCTCCGCCACCAGGGCCCGGATGATCCCCCAGACCTGGTTGCGGGAACGGGGGTCGAGGCCGGTCGTCGGCTCGTCCAGGAACTTCAGCTCGGGAGTGACCACGATGCTGGCGGCCACGTCGAGCCGGCGCCGCATCCCGCCGGAGTAGGTCTTGACCAGCCGCCCGGCCGCCTCCTGGATGCCGAAGGCCTCGAGCAGCTCGGTGGCCCGGTCCTTGGCCGCCGGGCGCCGCAGCCCGAGCAGGCGTCCGAGGAGGATCAGGTTCTCCCGCCCGGTGAGGTCTTCGTC
Source organism: Actinomycetota bacterium (assembly GCA_034666105.1). Taxonomy (GTDB): domain Bacteria; phylum Actinomycetota; class Acidimicrobiia; order Acidimicrobiales; family AC-14; genus JAXDMK01. The sequence continues at coordinate 38,535 of JAXDMK010000093.1, forward strand.
GACCGACGCCAGCTGGCCGGTGAGGCTGACCGCCCGCCGGACCTTGTCGGCCTCGTCCACAATGTCGTAGCCGAGGATCTGGGCACTCCCCGCGTCGGGACAGATCAGGGTGGCCAGCATGCGGATCGTCGTCGTCTTGCCCGCCCCGTTGGGGCCGAGCACGCCGTAGACCGAACCCCGACGCACAGCCAGGTCGACCCCGTCGACGGCCCGGGTCTCGCCGAACGACTTGACCAGGCCGGTGGCCTCGATGGCAAGCGGCGATTGCGACGACATCTGGCTCCTCAGGACCTGGGACCCGTCAAGTCAAGCCTGCGATCGTCCGCCGGGCGAGCCAATTCGGGGTGTACGCCGGAGAGCGCGCGGCCGGCGGGCGCTCAGGTGATTCTGAGCGTGGCGCCCGGCGAGGCCCCCCGGTCCAGCTCGACCAGGGTCACGGTGTAGCTCGAGTACCCGCCCCCGGTCGGCCCTTCCATGGTGTTGAGCTGCACTGTTGCCGGCGGATCGCCCGCCTTCACCAGGGAGACGGCGATGGTGGCGTTGCCGGCCCAGATGCACTGCACGCCGATCGGACAGCGGGAGTCCCCCAGGATCGCGACGTAAGTGACGGTGAGGCCCTGTCCGGCGATGGCCACCGATTCTCCGACGTCGATCGGGAAGTCCTGGTCGAAAGGGACGCTACGGAGATCCGGCGCCGGCGGCGGCGTGGTCGCCGGCGGGGGAGCGGTGGTAGGGCCGGGGACGGTGTCGGGCACCGACGTGCTGGTGCCCGCTGCGGTCAAAGGGACGGTCGGGCCCCCCGCCTCCACGGGCGTCGAATCGCCGCCGCACGCCGAGGTCACGACGACCACGAGCGCGATACCCGTCACCACCGCCGCCAGCCGCCTCATCCGTCGTGCACCCCGCCAAGCGTACGCCCGACCGCGTCACTCTCAATGGGGTTGGGTGAGGTCGGAGAGGTGAAGTGCCGTCTGGGGATCGCAGGTGAGCTCCCCGGGTTGCATCTGGACCCGGCTCGGTGATCCCACGCTCACCTGGCCGTCGACACGGGCTCCGAGCAGGCAGTCCCGATCGATCGCCGCCCAGAGGGAGACGCCCACGTCGGAGCCGACGACCGTCGCGTCCACCATCGGAGCCAGGTTCGTCAGTCCCGTATTCGGGTCGGCGCCAGGTGCAGGCAGCGCGCTCGCCACCGCGGCCACCACCTCTTCGGCACTCGGCCCGGCCGGGAGCCCGGCGAGGGTCTCCGTCAGGGTCCCCTCGAAGCCCGACGGAAGCGTGACCCGCGCCACAGGAGCGAGCGGGGGAGGCACGATGGGCTCGGCGCCGGCGGGGCAGTCGATACGGCGGGGGCGTCCGACGACACCGTAGAAGTTGAAGCGGGCCTGGTAACAGGCCGTGACCGGCTCGGAGGCGCTCAACCCGCTTCCCGAGGCGTCGAGGTGCACCCGGAACACGAGGCGGGCTCGCGGATCAACCAGCTCGTCGGCGTGAAGGTCCTGAGCCTCGACAACGACGAGCCGGGTGTCCGTGCCCGCCTGCGTGGCCAAGGCGGCCCGCACGAGCCCGTCAGCTGACGCCTGCCGCTGGCCGCTTATCGCCGCCGCCACCGTGGTTGCGATTCGGTCGGTCTCCGCGGTTCCGGGCGACGAAGCCGCACACGAGGCGAGGACGGCGGTCAGGGTCAGCGCGGCCACACCGCAGGAGACGAGGTGGCATCGGCGCCCGGTGCCGGGGACGGCGGCGCCGGGAGCGGGGTGCGTCACGTCGGACTTGTCACCAGCAGCCGGCCGCTCGTGGCCCACAGGACCGCCGCCGCGCCGAGCCCGGGTACGAGGTGCCAGACGGATTCCGATGCGCCGGCGGCACCGATGGCCAGGGTGGTAGCGGCGACGAGGCAGAGCCCGGCGGCGGTGGCGTCGTACAGGCGGACGGCGAACAGCCGGGCCAGGGGGATGAAGTGCAGGCCGACCGCGGCGCAGATCGCGGCGGGAATCCAGTCCGGGTGTCCCGAGCCGACGAGGATGTTGATGGCGGCGGCGATGGCGAAGGACTCAGCGGCCAGCACCAGGGCGAAGCGCCGCCGCATCCGGTTGCTGTCGGCGCCGGACCACTCCGACGCGGGCCGCGCCGCGGCGGCGCGGCGCAGCCGGCGGACGCCGGTCATCAGGACGGCGAAGGTCACGACGCCGGCCAGCACCAGCGGCATGCGGATCACGGGGTTGATCGCACCCAGGGCCGTGGCCATCCAGGCCAAGCCCATGACGGCCCCGACGAGGACCCCCGAAGCCCGGCCTCGAAGCTCTTCGGGGTGAAGGACGCCGGTCGGCCCCGCGTTCGGGGTCCGGGGAGTGGAGGTGGCGGTGTTCGGCATGATGCGCTCTCCTCACTTCGGTGAGCCCTGTCGGTATCTCACTCGCGTAGAGAAATGACTTTGTATCGCAAAGTTCTTTGACCACACCGTAGCACTGTCCGTCCGCAGGAAGATCGCCACGCCACCCGGATGACCGCGCGGTCGCCCAGCATCGATCCCGTCGGCCGTCCCCCGGGAGGGGGACCCGACCTCCGCCGGACGGCCGATGGCAGTGACCGGGCTCAGGGGTACCGTGCAGGCGTGAGGGGGGTGCCGACGTGGTTACGCCGCCACCCGGTGGCCGCGGACGGCATCGTGGCCCTTGTCGTCTTCGCTCTCGGGCTGTTGAGCGACCGCGTCTACTACGACGTCGGCACCGCCGGTCCCCACAACTTCCGCTTCGCCGTGGCCGTGGTGCTGATGGCCCTGCTCACCCTGCCGCTGGTCGTACGTCGACGTACGCCCCCGCTCACCCTGGCCTGCGTGACAGTGGTTGTAGTCGGCTACACCGTGTTCGGGATCACCGAGGCGACTATGGGCGCCAACGTCGCCTTCGTCTCGATCTACTCGGTGGGCGCCTATTGCGAGCCCAAGGTGGCGAACCGGGTGCGCGGCGTCTGCATCGCCATCCTCTTCGGGGATCTGGTCTGGACACTGCTCTTCCGCCAGATCGACCTCGGCCACTCCGACGCCTCGACGGTGGGCGCCGGCCTTCTGTCGATCGGCTCCAACCTGTTCTTCTTCGTCGCCGCGTGGGTCATTGGTGACGTGGCCCGGGCCGCCCGCCGGCGGGCGGTCGAACTCGACGTCCGCAACCGCGAGCTGCAGGCGGCCCACGAGGTCATCGCCGAGCAGGCCGTTCTCGACGAGCGGGTGCGGATCGCTCGGGAGGTTCACGACGTGGTGGCACACCACGTCAGCGTCATGGGCGTGCAGGCGGGAGCGGCGAGACGGGTCATGGCCCGGTCGCCGGAACAGGCGGCCGAGGTCCTCTCCGGAATCGAGACGTCGAGCCGACAGGCCGTCGTTGAGCTGCAGCGGCTGTTGGGCTTCCTCCGCAGCGAGACGAAGACCGGCGCCGAGCCCGGCGTCAGCGTGGCCGCGCCCCAACCGAGCCTCTCCGGCCTCGACGCCATGGTCGCCCAGCTGCACGAGGCGGGCCTGGTGGTGACCGTCGAACGGGTGGGCCCGCCGTCACCCCTCGCGCCCAGCGTCGACCTGTCCGCCTACCGCATCGTCCAGGAGGCGCTCACCAACGCTCTGAAGCACGGCGGGACGGGCACCATCGCGACGGTGACGCTCACCTACGGTCCCGATGGCCTGCAGGTCGAGGTCGTCGACGACGGACGGGGCCGGTCGAACGGCCGCACCGACCATCCTCCCGACGAGCCCGCGGCCGCCGCCGGCCACGGGCTTCTCGGCATGCGTGAACGGGTTGCGCTCTACGGCGGTCAGTTCGCGGCCGAGCGCCTGCCGGGCAGCGGGTTCAGGGTCAGGGCCACGTTTCCCATCTCGCCCGCGTCTCGGACCGTGTCGTGACCATCCGGGTCCTGCTGGTCGACGATCAGGAGATGGTGCGGGCCGGCTTCCGGATGATCCTCGGCACCGAGGACGACCTCGAGGTGGTGGGGGAGGCCGCCGACGGTGAGCGGGCGGTGTGGGAGACGGAACGGCTCCAGCCCGACGTCGTCCTCATGGACGTCGAGATGCCCGTCCTCGACGGCATCGACGCCACCCGCCGCATCATCGCCTCCCGGACCATGACGACGGCTCGGGTCCTCATCCTCACCACGTTCGAGCGTGACGATTACATCTGGGAGGCGCTCCAAGCCGGCGCCAGCGGCTTTCTGCTCAAGAACGCCTCTCCCGAAGATCTCATCCATGCCATCCGGGTGGTCGCGGCAGGCGACGCCCTGCTGGCCCCGTCCGTCACCCGGCGCCTGATCTCAGACATGGTGCGACCCCGGGTCCGGGCCGATCTCACGGCCCAGCTGGCCACCCTGACCGATCGTGAGTCGGAGGTGCTGCGGGGCATTGCCGCCGGCCTGAGCAACGCCGAGCTGGCCCGGCGGCTCATCGTGGGCGAGGCGACGGTCAAGACGCATGTCTCACGCGTCCTGCTCAAGCTCAACCTGCGGGATCGGGTGCAGGCAGCCGCCTTCGCCTACGAGAGCGGACTGGTGCAACCGGGCGGGAGCGCGCCCTCCCCGCCGTAGGGACGACCCGGCATCCGCCTCACGGCGGACCCCTAATCCGTCGTCGGCCCGATGATCGAAAACGCCAACGACCGTAGCTTCGGGAGAGACGCTCAGGACGGCGCCTACGGGAGGAAGCGATGATCCAGGCAGACCACCTGACCAAGCACTACGGCGAGACGGTGGCGGTCGACGACGTCACCTTCACCGTGCGCCCCGGACGGGTCACCGGCTTTCTCGGCCCGAACGGCGCCGGCAAGTCGACGACCATGCGAATGATCCTGGGCCTCGACCGCCCCACGAGCGGCACGGTCATGGTCAACGGCGCCGCCTACCGCAAGCTGCCCGCGCCACTACGGGCCGTCGGCGCCCTGCTCGACGCCAAGGCCATCGACCCCGGCCGCAGCGCCGCCAATCACCTTTCGTGGCTGGCCACCAGCAATCGCATCGACCGGCGCCGGGTGGCCGAGGTCCTCGACGTGGTGGGTCTGAGCGACGTCGGCGACCACCGCGTCGGCACCTTCTCACTGGGGATGAACCAGCGCCTCGGCATCGCCGCCGCTCTCCTCGGTGACCCGGAGACGCTGATCTTTGACGAGCCGATCAACGGGCTCGACCCGGACGGGATCCTCTGGATCCGCAACCTGATGAGGTCCCTGGCATCGGAGGGGCGCACGGTCTTCCTGTCCAGCCACCTCATGAGCGAGATGGCGCAGACGGCCGATCACCTCATCGTCATCGGCCGGGGCCGGATCATCGCCGACGACAGCGTCGACCGCATCATCGCCGGCAACGCATCGCGCCGCGTGCGGGTGCGGGCCGCCCGCCAGGCCGATCTGGTCGCTCTCCTGGAGCCTCTCGGAGCGAGGGCCCAGCGGGCGGCGGACGGGGCGGTCACGTTCGTGGGGCTCGACTCGACGGCCATCGGCGAGGTCGCCGCGACCAACGGCATCGCCCTGGTCGAGCTCACCCCCGAGCACGCCACCCTTGAGGACGCTTTCCTCGAACTCACCCACCACGACACCGACTACCGGGCCGGAGCCGTCGTCGGCGCCGGCGCCGGCGCCGGGCAAGGAGCCTGACATGGCCGTAGCCACCTTCGACACCAGGGCGGCAACCCTCGATCCGGCGCGGGCGACCACGATCATCGACACGTTCAAAGCCGAGTGGACCAAGTTGCGGACGCTGCGGTCGACGTGGCTGACCGTCGGCGGGGCGGTTCTGGCGTCGGTGTTCCTCGCCGGCCTCGTCTGCGCGGCCCAGGTCAGCCAGTGGGACAAGATGAGCCCGTCGGAGCGGGCCGACTTCGACCCCACCAGCACCGCGCTCATCGGCGTACTCTTCGCCGCCGCCATCCTCGGCTCGCTGGCGGTGCGGGCCATCACGTCGGAGTACGCCACGGGCATGATCCGGGTGACCTTCTCCGCCATTCCCGGACGCCGGGGTGTCCTGATGGCCAAGGCCGCGATCCTGGCCACGATCGCGTTCCCGGTGGCGCTGGTGACCAACCTGGCGTCGTTCTTCCTGGGCCGTCAGATCCTGGCCGGCAAGCACATCTCGATGGCGCTGGGGCAGCCGGGAGTGGTCAAGGCCATCCTCTTCGGGGCGATGGGGGTCAGCCTGGTCACGGGCATCGGCCTGGGCCTGGGCGGGATCATCCGGCGCACCGCGGGCGCCACGACGGCCCTCATGCTGGCCGTCGTCGGAAGCCAGCTCTTCGGGATCGCGCTCCCCGAGGGCGCCCGGAAGTACCTGCCCGGCAATGCCCTGCAGGCGGTCACCAGCGTTAGACACGTGGCCGGTCTCCTGCCCCCCGGCAAGGCGGTGGGCGTGCTGGCCGTGTACGCCATCCTCGCTGTCTCCACCGCATCCAAGCTCATCGCCCGTCGCGACGCCTAAATCGTGGAACCCGTCCCCATCTCTCGGAGGTCGACGTGAAGAATCGCCAGATCCTGTTCGGTGTACTGCTCGTCGTGGCCGCGTTCGTGGTCTTCCGGTTGCTGTGAGCCGGCGGCAGCCGAATCACCGCAGTTCTCATCGCCAAGCATCGCGATTCGCCGCTCGGCGCGGTAACGGCTGGCCAGGCGGGCGATGCGAATTCCGACCACGAGGAGGACGCCCACCTGGGCCACGCACTCGACTGGCAGGTGGTGGCGCACCAGGCTGACCAGGACCAGCAGCAGCGCCGCCACCAGGGCGACGCCGCCGACGACGACATGGAATGCCGGCACCTCGCTGTGGGGCCAGCCCGGCTTGGGCCCAGCGTCAGAAGAAGCGTCACCCGGCTGCCGGCTGGCGGTGAGCATCCGCGACGACCACGGGTCCGTGGTCCGACGTCCCAGCCGGCCCAGCCCGGCGGCGACGGCGATGAGGACCAAGGCGTACCCGGACAGGAAGGCGGCCTCCGGATGCACGTCAGTGGGTTTCGATGAGCTCGACCGGTATGGGCGTGACCTCGGTGAACAGCAGCAGATCCTCATCCGCGAGGACATCCTGGTGGCTGCCCCGGTACCGGACGCCCTGGAAGCCCATCCACAACAGGGGCAGCACCCCGCCGGCGATGAACAGCACGTCACCGGGGAGCCGCATCCAGCCGAGGAGGGCGTTGAGGTTGTTGGTGAGGAAGGCGAGCTCGCGGGCGGCCCAGTAGCCACGTCCCACCGAGCGGTAGAGCTGCAGGATCCCGAGCGGCAGCAGGGTCACGAAGCACATCCAGGCCAGCCCGATGTTGAGCGACCAGAAGCTGATCCTGGCCGCCTTGTCCGACCACTTGTCCTCGGGAAGGAGGTACCGGAGGCAGAAGAGCATGAAGCCGATGGCGAGCATCCCGTAGACGCCCATCATGGAGGCGTGGGCGTGGTTGGCGGTGAGGGCCGTGCCGATCTCGTAGTAGGAGACGATCGGCAGGTTGATGAGGAACCCGAACACGCCGGCGCCCAGGAAGTTCCAGAACCCGACGGCCACGAGGAACATGACCGCCCACTTGTGGGGAAACGGGGTCGACGACTTCGACTCCTGTTTGATCCCGAGCTGCAGGAAGCTCCACGCCTCCAGGGTCAGGAACGTGAGGGGGATCACCTCGAGGGCGGAGAAGAAGGCGCCCAGGGCGAGGACCTCGGCCGGCTCGCCGTTGAAGTAGAGGTGGTGGGCCATGCCGATGACGCCGCCGGAGCTGTAGAGGATGATGTCGAGGAAGATGACGGTCATCGCCACCCGCTGGCGGACGACGCCGAGCAGCACGAACAGGTACGCCACCATCACCGTCGTGAACAGTTCGAGGAAGTCCTCGACCCAGAGGTGGACGACGATGAACCGCCAGAAGTCGGCGACGGCGTAGCTGGCCCGGGGATGGGCCAGCAGCCCGACCGCGTAGAAGGCGGGGAGGGCGAGGGCCGAGTAGAAGAACAGCCAGGGCATGTTCGTGCGATGCTCGACTCTGAGACGGCTACGGAGCCCCCGGTAGAGGATGACGACCCAGAAGACGAGGCCCACGGTCAGCAGGACCTGCCAGAACCGTCCCAGGTCGAGGTACTCGAAGCCCTGCATCCCGAACCACGACCACAGGCCGCCGAACCAGCCGTGGATGCCGCCGAGCTCGCCCAGGAGGCTGCCGAGGACGACGACCACCAGCGCCCCCAACAGCATCTGGGTGAGCACGCTCTGGCCCTTCGGCTCCTTGTGTCCGGCGATCATCGGCGTGAGGAAGATTCCGACTGCGAGAAACGACGAGACCACCCAGAAGATCGAGAGCTGGACGTGCCAGGTGCGCACGATGTTGAAGGGCAGGAACCGGTCGGTGTCGATACCGAAGAAGCCGCCGATTTCGGCCCGGTAGTGCTGGCTGGCCACCCCGACCAGGCTCTGGAGCAGGAACAACAGCCCCATGACCAGGAAGAACTCGGCCGTGGCCTTTTGGGACGGGGTCAGGGCCACCCGGTCGGGCGGCCGGAAGGAGAGCTCGTGCTGGTCACGGCCGTGCCAGCCGAGCCAGTTCCACCGCCCGAACACAGCCAGCAAGGCGCCGATCCCGGTCAGCAACGCAACCAGCGACAGGACACTCCACACGACGACGTTGGCCGACGGGCTGTTGGCCACCAACGCCTCGGGCGGCCAGTTGTTGGTATACGAGTAGTCCTTGCCCGGACGCTGGGCGGCCGAGACCCATGCGCTCCACGAGAAGTAGGCGGTCAGGTGGCGGGTGTCGTCGGGATTGGTGATGGCCGACGGTCGGAGGCCGTTGTTGCCCGCGGGATCGGCGAAGAAGTCGTGGTAGTGGTTGGCCAGGGACTCGAAGGCGTCCGCCTGGGCGTCGGTGTACACGAGGGTCCGGGTGGCGACGTCATAGGTGTTGGTGTGGAAATCGTCGATCGTCCGCTGGCGGGCGTCGGTGCCCCCGTAGGTGCTCTCGACCAGGAGAGCCGCCCGGTGCAGGTAGTCAGCGGTGAAGTCGGGACCGAGGTACCCGCCATGGCCGAAGACCGACCCGAACTCCATCAAGCCGTTGCGGAGGAAGACGTCCTGGCCGGCACGCACGTCGTTGCCGGAGAAGACCATGGTGCCCGCCGGCCTCACCACCCGGTCGGGGATCGGCGGCTCGGCCTGGTAGGTCCTGGCCGACATGAAGCCCAACACGGTGAACCCGAAGAGGCTGACCAGGACGACCCCCTGGATCCAACCCTTCGCCATCAAGCGCTCGTTGCGCTGCGGCTTCGGTGCCCGGACGGCCAAGGCCACTCCCACTCGGAGTTGGCGCCATGTGCCGGCAGACACGGGGTCTGTCTCGAGGCGGGGACCGGACATCCGAGACGTTGTGTTCCTGGGCGCGGGACGTCTCGGCGGAGTGCAGATTAGTTCATCGAAACGACCGGTGATGCAGGCGCTCGGAGCCCGGGCGGCCAAGCGCGGGTCAGCCGGTTCTCTCTCGGATACGACTTCTGACGCTCCACCATGACGTGGGCCCGGAGGCCAGCGGGGTCGATGAACACGGCGGCAGGTAGCGTCCGATCATGGTGGAGACGCGTGACACGTCGAAGGACGGATCGAAGAACAAGCTCGAATTCGTGGTCCTCACCCGGCTGGCGCCGGTGTGGTGGCTCATCCAGCGCAGCCGGTGGCTGACCAAGAAGGTCAAC
>JAXDMK010000094.1:0-10340 GCA_034666105.1 Actinomycetota bacterium
TCCTGGCAACCGGGTGTTCATCCCCTACCCCTCAGACGAAGCGCACCAGGTGGTAGCTGCGCTTGCCCCGTCGGAGCACGAGGTACGAATCTACCAGCAGATCGGAGGGCCCCAGTCGCCGGTCGACGTCGGCCTCCCGCCGGTTGTTGACGTACACCCCGCCCTGCTCGATGGCGGTGCGGGCCGCCGACTTCGACGCCATCAGCCCGGTGTCCACCAGCAGCTCGACCAGGCCCAACCCGCCTTCACCCTCGAGCTCCGCTCTCGGCCGGGAGGTGGCGGGCGCCTCGGCAAAGACCTCCAGCAGGGTCGGCCCGTCGAGTCCCCCCAGCTCGCCGCCGAACAACGCCTGGCCCGCCTGCTCGGCGGCCTCGGCCGCCTCCAAGCCGTGCACCGCCGCCGTCACCTCCCGGGCCAGCACCCGCTGCGCCTCCCGCCGCTCCGGGTGCTCGGCCACCGCCGCCTCGAGCTCCCCGATCCGCTCCCGGTCGAGCCAGGTGAACAGGCGCAGGTAGCGGCCGGCGTCGGCGTCGCCCACCCGCAGCCAGAACTGGAAGAACTCGTAGACGCTGGTGCGGTCCGCGTCGAGCCAGAGGTTGCCGCCCTCGCTCTTGCCGAACTTCGACCCGTCGGCCCGGGTGACCAGGGGGAACGTGAGCCCGTAGGCCTGGATCCGCTCCCGGCGGTGGATGAGGTCGATGCCGGCGGTGATGTTGCCCCACTGGTCGCTGCCTCCCACCTGGAGCCGGCAGTGGCGGTGGGTGCACAGGTGCCAGAAGTCGTAGGCCTGGAGCAGCATGTAGGAGAACTCCTTGTAGGAGATCCCCTGATCGCGCTCGAGGCGGGCCCGCACCGAGTCCTTGGCCATCATGTCGTTGACCCGGAAGTGGCCGCCGACGTCGCGCAGGAAGTCGGTGAGGCGGAGTTGGCCCAGCCAGTCGGCGTTGTCGACCAGGTCGACCTCGGCCCCGACGATGCGCTCCACCTGGCGCCGGATCCCCTCGGCGTTGGCCCGGATCTGCTCCTCGGCCAGGACGGGGCGTTCGGCGTCCTTGCCGCTGGGATCGCCCACCAGGGTGGTGCCCCCGCCCATGAGCACGATGGGATGGTGCCCGGCCCGCTGCAGGCGGGCGGTGACCATGAGCGGCAGGAGGCTGCCCACATGGAGGCTGTCGGCGGTGGCGTCGAAGCCGACGTAGAAGGTGAGGGCGTCGGTGCGCAGTTTGGCGCCCAGCTCGGGGTCGGTGACCTGGGCCACCATGCCCCGCCACTCGAGCTCGTCGAAGACGTCAGGCACGGCCACCGCCGGCACCGTACAACGGCGGCGGCTCCGGCCCGCCCCTCAGCCGGGCCGGGACAGACCGACGCTGCCGGCCACGTAGTACCGCCACTGGCGGTCGGTGGCCACCCGCAGGCCGACCCGTCCGCTGACCGCGGCCACCGCCGGCGGCGGAGTGCCGTCATCGACCACCCTCACCCCGCCCTCGCCCGTCACCAGGTCGGCGCCGTCGAAGGAACGGTCGATGCCCAGGGCCAGGCACAGGCGGGCGGGTCCGGCGCACAGGTCGGGTTCCCGCCGGCAGGCGGGCCGCGCCGACCACATCTCGTCCCTGCCCGCCACCGGCGTTAGGCCCCGGAGGAGCACGGCCGACGCCTCCCCCTCCTCGCCGCACACCACGTTGGCGCAGAAGTGCATCCCGTAGGTGAAGTAGACGTACAGGTGCCCGGGGGGGCCGAACATGGTCGCGTTGCGGGCGGTGCGGCCCCGGAAGGCGTGGCTGGCGGGATCGTCGGCCCCGCAGTAGGCCTCCACCTCCACGATGCGGCCACCGCGATCCCCGACGACCAGCAGCTTGTTGAGCAGCTCCGGGGCCACCTCGAGGCTGGACCGGCGGTAGAAGTCCCGGGCCAACGGTTCGCTCAACTCCGGGCCAGCCGTTCCCCGTCGACCTCCAGCCGGGACCGGAAGCGGCGCAGCTGCTCGGCCACCGGTCCGGGGCCGGCGCCGCCGGGGGTGGTGCGGCGGGTGACGGCCACGCCCGACTCGAGCAGCGCCACCGCGTCCGCCCCCAGGTGGGGCGACGCCGCCACCAGCTCGGCCAGGGGGACGTGGCGGTCGAGGGACTCCCGCACCAGCTCGGCCACGATGCCGTGGGCGGCCCGGAAGGCGATGCCCCGCACCACCAGCCACTCGGCCAGGTCGACCGCGGCCGACTCGGGGGAGTCGGCCGCGGCGGCCATCCGGCGAACGTCGAAGGTGGCCGTCTCCAGCAGCCCGGTGAGGGCGACGAGGGCCAGTCCCACCTGGTCGACGGCGTCGAAAAGCGGTTCCTTGTCCTCCTGCAGGTCGCGGTTGTAGGCGAGGGGCAGGCCCTTGAGCGCCACCATCACCGCCACCAGGTTGCCGATGAGGCGGCCGGCCTTGCCCCGGGCCAGCTCGGCCACGTCCGGGTTCTTCTTCTGGGGCAGCATCGAGCTGCCGGTGGCCCACTCGTCGGCCAGGCGGAGGAACCCGAACTCCGCGCTCGACCAGAGCACGATCTCCTCGCCGATCCGGGAGAGATGCACGCCCAGCAGGGCCAGGTCGAACAGCGACTCGGCCACGAAGTCGCGGTCGCCCACCGCGTCGAGGGAGTTGTCGAAGGCGGCGGCGAAGCCGAGGTCGCGGGCGGTGCCCACCGGGTCGAGGGGGAGCGACGAGCCGGCGAGGGCGCCCGCGCCCAGGGGGGACACGTCGACCCGCCGGCGGGCGTCGAGGATGCGGTCGACGTCGCGGGCCAGGGCCCAGCCGTGGGCCAGCAGGTGGTGGGCGAGGAGCACCGGCTGGGCCCGCTGGAGGTGGGTGTAGCCGGGAAGGTAGACGCCCTTGTCGAGCGCCCACTGGGCCCGCGTCAGCAGGACCCGCTGCAGGGCCACCACCTGGCGGCCGACGGTGACCAGCTCCCGCTTGGTCCACAGCCGCAGGTCGGTGGCGACCTGGTCGTTGCGGCTACGGCCGGTGTGGAGCTTGGCCCCCGCGGGACCGGCCAGCTCGGTGACGCGGCGCTCGACGGCGGTGTGCACGTCCTCGTCGCCGGGGCCGAAGCGGAACCGGCCCGACGCCAGCTCCTCGCCGACGGTGTCGAGCGCCTCCAGGATGGCGGTGGCTTCTTCACCGGTGAGCAGCCCCCCCCGCCGCAGGCCCCGCACGTGGGCCCTGGAGCCGGCCACGTCGTCGGCCGCCAGCCGGACGTCGACCGGCAGGCTGGCGGTGAAGGCCATCAGCCCGTCGGCCGCCTCCACGTCGAGCCGCCCCTGCCAGAGGGTCACGAGCCTCCGCCATCGGGGCCGCCGGCGGGGCGGCCGGCGCCGGCGGGGCCGGACCGCACCTGGCGGCTGGCCCACGTCTGCACGCCCAGTCCCCACAGGCGGACGAAGCCGGCGGCGTCGTCGTGGTTGAAGGTGTCGGCCGCGTCGTAGGTGGCCAGTCCGTAGTCGTAGAGGCTGACGTCGCTGCGCCGGCCGACCACGCGGCACCGCCCGGGCGCGCACTGGAGGCGGACGTCGCCCGACACGTACTTCTGGCTCTCGTCGACGAAGGCGTCGATCGCCTCCTTGAGGGGCGAGAACCACATCCCGTCATAGACCAGCTCGGCCCAGCGGGGCTCGAGGCGGAGCTTCTCGTGGGCCAGGTCGCGCTCCAGGGTGAGCCCCTCCAGGTCCTGGTGGGCCTGGATGAGGGCCAACGCCCCGGGGGCCTCGTAACACTCCCGGCTCTTGATGCCGACCCGGCGGTTCTCGACCATGTCGATGCGGCCCCACCCGTAGGACCCGACCACCCGGCCAACGGCCGGGATCAGCTCGTGCAGGGGCATCCGCACCCCGTCGACCGCCACCGCCACCCCCGCCTCGAAGGTGACCACTAGCTCGGTGGGCTCAGTGGCGGTGGGCACGGTCATCGTGAACACGTCCTCCGGCGGCTGGGCCCACGGGTCCTCGATGATCCCGCACTCGATGGCCCGGCCCCACAGGTTCTCGTCGATGGAGTAGAGGCTGGTGCGGCTGGCGCGGATGGGGATGTCGTGGCGGATGGCGTAGTCGAACGAGTCCTCCCTGGTCATGCCCCACTCCCGGACGGGGGCCAACACCTCCAGGTCGGGCGCCAGGGCCCGGGTGGACACCTCGAAGCGGACCTGGTCGTTGCCCTTGCCGGTGCAGCCGTGGGCGACGGCGTCGGCGCCGAACTCGCGGGCCGCGGCCACCAGGTGCTTCACGATCACGGGCCGGGACAGCGACGACACCAGCGGATAGCGACCCTCGTAGAGGGCGTTGGCCTTGAGCGCGGGGGCGACGAAGTCGGCCGCGTACTCGGCCTTGCAGTCGACGACCCTCGCCTCGACGGCGCCCGCGGCCAGGGCCCGTTGGCGGAGGGTGTCGGGCGAGTCCGTCGCGCCCTGGCCCACGTCGGCGGCCAGGGCGATCACCTCGACGCCCTTCTCCTCGATCAGCCACCGGACGGCGACCGAGGTGTCGAGCCCCCCCGAGTAGGCCAACACGACCCGCTTAGCCACGGTTCACTCTTCTCCTTCGACGGGGGTGGGGGACGGGGTGCCGAACGCGAATCGGCTTAGGCGCTGGGCGACCCGCTGGCCGCCGGCCCGTTCGGAGGCCACCACCAGGACGGTGTCGTCGCCGGCGACGGTGCCGAGGACGTCGGCCAGGCCGGCCCGGTCGAGGGCGGAGCCGACCACATGGGCCGACCCGGGAGGGGTGCGCAGGATGACCATGTTGCCCGAGTGGGCCACCTCCACCACCCACTCGCCGAGGACCCGGCGCAGGTGCTCCTCGGGGGCCAGGCGCTCCTTGGCGTGTTCGGGGATGGCGTACACCGGCTCGCCCCCCGACACCCGGACCTTCACCGCGCCCAGGTCGTCGAGATCGCGGGACACGGTGGCCTGGGTGGCCACGACCCCCTCGGCCGCCAGCAGGTCGACCAATTGCGCCTGGCTGGTGACGGACTGGGCCTCGATGATGCGGGCCAACCGGTGCTGGCGCTGGGGCTTGGCCAGCCGCAACTGCCCGCCGGAGATGAGCGGCTCCCGCCCCGGCGCGGTCACAGGCGGTACCGTTCGCCAGCCGCCCCCGAACTGGTGACACTTACAGCCCTCACAGGGCGCTGGGCGTCACCGGTTCGCAGCGCTTCCGAACTGGTGACACTTACAGCCCTCAGGGGGCGCTGGGCGTCACCGGTTCGCAGGGGGGTGGGGGTCACGGGCGGGCGCCCAGGAGCCAGAGGAGGAGGCCCCGCTGGGCGTGGACCCGGTTGTTGGCCTGGCGCCAGACGACACTGCGGGGGCCGTCGACGACCGAGGCCGAGACCTCCTCGCCCCGGTGGGCGGGCAGGCAGTGGAGGAAGATGGCATGGGGGGCGGCGGCGTCGAGCATGGCGTCGTCGACGGTGAAGCCGGCGAAGTCCTCCCGGCGGCGGACGGCCTGGCCCTCCTGGCCCATCGAGGCCCACACGTCGGTGTAGACGGCATCGGCCCCGTCCACCGCCGCCATCGGGTCGTTTCCGATCTCGACGTCGCCGAGGGCGGGCGGCTCGTACCCGGCGGGGGTGGCCACGCGCAACGTGACCCCGGCGAGGGGCGCGGCCTTCATCAACGACCGGCACACGTTGTTGCCGTCGCCCACGTAGGCCACGGTCAGCCCCTTGAGCCGGCCGAAGCACTGGCGGAGGGTGAGGAGGTCGGCCAGCGTCTGGCACGGGTGGGCGTCGTCGGACAGGAGGTTGACCACCGGCACCGCCGACGTGCTCGCCATCCGCACCAGCCGCTCGTGGTGGTACACCCGGGCGGCGAGGGCGGCGCAGTACCCGGACAGCACCTTGGCCACGTCCTCCGCCGGCTCCCGGTCGTCGACGCCGACCTCCTCGCCCCGCAGGGTGACGGGGTGGCCGCCGAGCTGCACCACCGCCATCTCCATCGACACCCGGGTGCGGGTGGACGCCTTCTCGAAGAGCAGGGCCACGCCCAGTCCGGCCAGCAACGGGGGCGGGCTGGGCAGCTCGGCCAGGTCGAGGACGTCGATCAGCTCGTTCGGGTCCAGGTCGTTGACATCGAGGAAATGTCTCATGGCGCCAACACCGCCCCCAGGATGGCGAGGGCCTGGTCGAGCTCGTCGTCGGTGACGAGGAGCGACGGCGCCACCCGGATGGCGGTGGGGGTGACGGCGTTGACCACCAGCCCCCGATCCAGGGCGGCCAGGGCCACGTCCCTCGCCGACGGCACTCCGGGTGCCAGCTCGGCCGCCAGCAGCAGGCCCAGCCCCCGTACCGACACCACGCCCGGCAACTCGGCCAGCCCCGCCGCCAGGCGGGTCCCGGCCCGGGCCGCCCGCCCGGGCACGTCCTCCGCCTCCATCACCGCCAGCACCGCCCGGGCGGCGGCGGTGGCCATGGGTTGGCCGCCGAAGGTGGTGCCGTGGTCGCCGGGACGGAAGGCGTCGGCCACCTCGGCCCGGGCCCAGCAGGCGCCGATGGGCATGCCATTGCCCAGGGCCTTGGCCAGGGTGACGACATCCGGCCGGACGCCTTCGTGCTCGAACCCGAACCACCGGCCGGTGCGACCGAGGCCGGTCTGGACCTCGTCCATCATCAACAGGACGCCCTTCTCGTCGCACAGGCGGCGGACGCCGGCCAGCCAGCCCCGGGGGGCGACGTTGACCCCGCCCTCGCCCTGCACCGGCTCCAGCAGCACCGCCGCGATCGACGGGTCGATGGCCGCGGCCAGGGCGTCGAGGTCGCCCAGGGCCACGTGGCGGAATCCGGGCGGCAACGGCTGGAACGGCTCGTGCTTGGCCGGCTGGCCGGTGGCGTGCAGGGTGGCCAGGGTGCGTCCATGGAAGGACCCGTAGGCGCTCACCACCCCGTAGCGGCCGGGACCGCCCCACCGGCGGGCGAGCTTGATGGCGCACTCGTTGGCCTCCGCCCCCGAGTTGCAGAAGAAGACCTTCCCCCCGCCGCCCAGCAGCCGGTCGAGGGTGGCCGCCACCTCGGGCCCGACCTCGTTGCCGTACAGGTTGCTCACGTGGAGCAGGGTGCGGGCCTGGGTGGCGATGGCATCGGCCACCGCCGGGTGGCAGTGGCCGAGGGACGTGACCGCCAGCCCCCCGAGGAAGTCGAGGTAGGCCTTGCCGCCGGCGTCGAACAGCCACGATCCCTCCCCCCGCACGAACGTCACCGGCGGCGGCGCGTAGTTGGGCATGAGGACGCCGATGGATGTCGTCGACACCGCTCCGGTGGACGAGGTCACGGCGTCACCATGGTGCCGACGCCCTCGGGGGTGAAGACCTCCAGCAGCAGGGCGTGGGGGACGCGCCCGTCGAGGATGTGGGCGTGGCCGACGCCGTTGCGCACCGCCCGCACCGACGAGACGATCTTGGGGATCATCCCCCCCCGGATGCGACCGCTGGCGAGGAGGCCTTCGAGGTCGTCGGCCGACGTGGTGGTGATGAGGCTGAAGGGGTTGCCGACCTCGGACAGGAGCCCGACCACGTCGGTGAGGTAGACCAGCTTCTCCGCGCCGAGGGCCTCGGCCACCGCCCCCGCCACCGTGTCGGCGTTGATGTTGTAGGCCTGACCCTCGGCGTCGGAGCCGATGGTGGCCAGCACCGGGATGAGCTCCTCGGCCAGGAGGCGCTCGAGGAGGCCGGGGTTGACGCCCTCCACGTCGCCCACGAAGCCCAGCTCGGGGGAACGGGCGCTGGCCATGATGAGACCGGCGTCCTCCCCCGACAGCCCCACCGCCAGCGGCCCGTGGACGTTGATGCTGGCCACGATGTCGCGGTTGACCTTGCCCACCAGCACCATGCGGGCGATGTCGAGGGTGTCGGCGTCGGTGACCCGCAGCCCGTCGAGGAACTCCGGCTCCTTGCCCAGGCGCTGCATCAGCTGGCCGATCTGGGGCCCGCCGCCGTGGACGACGACGGGCCGGATGCCGACCATCCGCATGAGGACGACGTCCTGGGCGAACAGCGAGCCGAGCCCGGGCTCGGTCATGGCCGCCCCGCCGTACTTGATGACCACGACCTTGCCCGCGAAGCGGCGGATGTAGGGCAGGGCGTCGGCCAGCACCGCCGCCTTGGCCAGGGACGTGGTGAGGTTCACGACGTGCGCATGTTCTCGTCGATGTAGGCGGGGGTGAGGTCGGTGAACAGCATCGCCGCCCGTCCCTCGCCCAGGCCCAGATCGGCGGTGATGTCGACGTGGCGCCCGGCTAGATGCTCTGCCACCAAGTCGGCGTCGTGGTCGGCGGCGATGCCCTCCCGGCACACGACGACCCCGCCGTAGGAGATCGAGACCAGCCGCCCGTCGAAGGCGGCGCCGGAGCTGCCCAGCTCGCTCACGATCCGGCCCCAGTAGGGGTCGGCGCCGAACAGGGAGCACTGCACCAGCTGGCTCTCGGCCACCTTGCGGGCGGCGCGGCGGGCGTCGGCGTCGGTGGCGGCCCCGTGGACCCGGATCCGGGCCAGCTTGGTGGCCCCCTCGGCGTCGGCCGCCATCATCTCGGCTAGCTCGGTGCAGGCCTGGGCCAGCACGGGCCCGTCGAGGAGACGTCCGGAACGGCCGTTGGCCAGCACGATCACGGTGTCGTTGGTGGAGGTGCACCCGTCGACCACGAGGGCGTTGAAGGAGTCGGCCACCGCCGCCCGCAGGTGGGCGAGGAGCTCGTCGGGCTCGGCGACGGCGTCGGTGGTGAGGACGGCCAGCATGGTGGCCATGTCGGGGGCGAGCATGGCCGCGCCCTTCGCCATCCCCCCCACGGTGTAGCCGTTGACCGTGATCGACACCTCCTTGGGGACGGTGTCGGTGGTCATGATGGCCCGGGCCGCGGCCGGTCCTCCGTCGGGCCGGCGGCCGGCGACCAGGGGCGGAATGCCGGCCTCGACCTCGGCCATGGGCAGGTAGTAGCCGATGAGGCCGGTGGAGCAGACCAGCACCTCGGCCGGCTGGCAGCCGAGGTGGGCCGCCACCAGGGCGCACATGCGCTCGGCGTCGGCGTCGCCGGCGGCGCCGGTGGCGGCGTTGGCGCAGCCGCTGTTGAGGACGACGGCCGCGGCCCGGCCCGAGGTGGCGGCCAGGTGGGCCCGGGTGACGTTCACCGGCCCGGCGGTGGCCTTGTTGGTGGTGAAGACCGCGGCCGCGCTCACCGGGCGGCCGTCGTCGGTGGCCACCAGGGACAGGTCGGGGTCGCCGCTGGCCTTGATGCCGGCGGCCCCGCCGGCGGCCACGAACCCCTCGGGGGAGGACACGCCACTCATGGGACGGAGGTCACGGATAGACCCCCACGGATGACAGGCCGGCCGTCTCGTCGAGGCCGAGGACGATGTTGGCGCACTGCACCGCCTGCCCCGACGCCCCCTTGACCAGGTTGTCGATGGCGGCCAGGACCACCACCCACCCGGTGCGGGGGTCGAAGCGGGCGGTGAGGTGGGCGGTGTTGGAACCCCAGGCGGCCTTGGTCGAGGGGGGGGCGTCGCCGACCACGACGAAGGGCTCGCCCGCGTAGGCGTCCCGCAGGAGGTCGAGAAGGGCGGCCGTGGACGTGGGGCCGCCGGCGGGGCGGGCGTAGCAGGTGGCCAGGATGCCCCTGGTCATGGGGGCGAGGTGGGGCGTGAACAGGACGGTGGCCCCGGTGGCCTGCTCGATCTCGGGGGTGTGGCGGTGGTCGAGGAGGCCGTAGGCGACGAAGTCCTCGTTCACGGTGCCGAAGTGCGACGTGTGGCGCAGGGTGCGGCCCGCCCCCGACACCCCGCTGGCGGCGTCGACCACGATCCCCTCGGCCTCGACCACGCCCGCCGCCACCAGGGGGACGAGGGCGAGGGCGGCGGCGGTGGGGTAGCAGCCGGGGGCGGCCACCGCGGTCGCTCCCACGATGTCCTTGCGGTGCAGCTCGGGCAGGCCGTAGGCGAAGCGTTCGAGCAGGTCAGGGGCGGTGTGGGCCTCGCCGTACCACCGCTCGTAGGCGGACGGGTCCTTCAGCCGGAAGTCGGCGGCCAGGTCGACGATGAGGGTGTCGGGGGCGGCGGCCAGCAGCTCGGGCACCATCCTCTGCGACGCCCCGTGGGGCAGGGCCAGGAACACCAGGTCGACCCCCGCGGCCAGCGCCGGGTCGAAGGAGTCGAACACCATGGTCGGGTAGGCCGCGGCCAGGCTCGGATAGAGGGCGCCCACCGCGGTGCCGGCCTGGGTATCGCCCGTGGCCCAGGCCACCTGCAGGTCGGGATGGCCATGGGCCAGGCGCAGCAGCTCGGCGCCCGTGTATCCCGACCCGCCCACGATCCCGACGTCAACCATGGAG
>JAXDMK010000095.1:0-10200 GCA_034666105.1 Actinomycetota bacterium
CTGCTCGACGACGGCCGCCTCACCGACGGCCAGGGGCGCACGGTCGACTTCACCAACGTCGTGCTCATCATGACGTCGAACCTGCCCGGCGACCCGGCCGCCTTCTTCCGGCCCGAGTTCCTCAACCGGATCGACGAGATCGTCCGCTTCCGGTCGCTGACCGAGGCCGACATCGAGCGCATCGTGGTCATCCAGCTGCGCCACCTGCGGGACCGGCTGGCCACGCGCCGGCTGGGCCTGGAGGTAGCCGACGAGGCCGCCGCCTGGCTGGCCCGCACCGGCTACGACCCCGTCTACGGGGCCCGGCCGCTGAAGCGGGTGATCCAGCGCCACATCGCCGATCCCCTCGCCCTGGCCCTGCTGGAGGGCCGCTACGCCGAGGGCGACACGGTGCGGGTCGATGTGGCCGGCGACGAGATCGTCCTGAAATAGCGGTCCCCCGCCGCCAGCCGCGCGGGTCGGGGGCCAGCATCTTCGACCTCCCCGGCATGCGGTAGCCCCGTACCGGGAAGGCTGGGTACCGCTAGGGGCCACGGACAGGCCATAGTTGACGGGTTGAGTTTTGCCGAGGAGGAGCTGTCGAGATGACCGACGAACAAGAGACGCGTCCCGAGGTGTTGGCGGGCCCCACGTCGGGCCGCCTACCCGCGGGCAGCGGTGACGCATCTGGCCCCGAGGGTGTCCCCGACCCCCGCAACCAGAAGTCGGGTCCCGGCCAGAAGGGCTACGGCCCCGGCGGACCCCAGATCGGCTCCACTGACGCCCCGCTGACCGAGGTCGACATCTCGGCCCTCGATGAGGCCCTGGGCGAGCTCAAGTCGCTCCGCGAGGGCATGGAACAGGCCGATCACATCCCCACGATCATCCGGGCCAAGTAGGGGTCACGCGGCCCGGCGCACCGGCCGCGGCGGCCCCAATCGCACCCGCACACCGGACGAGTAGTGCACCACCGGCTCCGCACCGGGCGGATCGAGGCCCACGTCGGCGGTGAGCGACTCCTCGAAGTCGAGGACGGTGGCCTCGCACAGGGGCCACGGCTCGTGGTGGACGGACGCCGACACCGGCCGACCGGCCACGGTGGAGTAGCCCCGCCATCGACCGGTGAGCCAGTGGTCGTGTCCTGACGGTGACGGACGAGGCGGTCCGGGACGGACGCGTATGTCATGGCCCGGCCGGGGCCCGTCGCCCCGCCCCCCACGGCGACCGGCCCGCCGCCGGCTGCGGTAGCGGATGGTCTCCCCGCCGGCGTCCGCCGTCGTTTCCACCGACATGTCGGCCCACCGGTAGGGGACGCCGTAGAGGTTGGACGCGGCCACCACCAGCGGCAGGCTGCCCGCTTCCAGGGTGAGGAACCAGATTCCGTCCCGACCGTCGGGTCCCCGCACGTAGGTGCGCAGGTTCGTCTCCGGGAACGTCGAGAAGCCGCCCGCCGGCGGCAGCGAGCCGAGGCGGAAGTCGACCATCCGGAAGCAGGTGAGGCTCACCCAGGCCTGCCCCTGCCACAGGTCGACCTCGAAGCCGGGAGGAAGGAAGGGCCGGACCTGGTCGGCCTCGTACGCCCAGTGGAAAAAGGTCATGGCCCGCCACTGCTGCAGGGTGGCGGGCCATCTGACCTCGTCCTCCGGATCCCGGCCGGCCATCCTTCCTACGCTAGGTGCCGACCCGGGGGGGCTTCGGACGGAGGGGACGGGGCCAACTGCCAGTCGACCCACACCTCGGGGACCTCGGTCGTTTCCGCCGGGAGCGGCCGCTTGGGTCCCCGCGTCGGTTCGTCCGCGGCCATGACGCTCAGTTCTGGTCGATCGCGTCCCGCACCTTGTCCACCACCGCCGCCGCCGCCCCGGCCACGATGTTCCCGGGCGGGGTGCTGGGCGCATTGGGGTGGGGGTGCGTCGGCGCCAGCTTCTTGGCCGCGGCCATGGCCGCGCCCATCTGGCGCAGCTCGTCCTGGCCCACCGCCGAGCGCATCTCGGGGAAAAGCTCGCTCTCCTCCTCCTGGACGTGGTGGCGGACGTCGGCCATGAGCTTCTGCAGCTTCGACTCCCGCGCCGGCGACGAGCCCAGACGCTCGATCTCGGCCAGCGCCTCCTTCATCTCCTGGTGCTCCTGGATCGCCTCGTCCACCTTGGCGTCGCCGTCGTCCAGTGCCCGGCGCATGGCGGGATACAAGATCTGCTCCTCGATGGCGGCGTGGACGGAGAGCTCCTTAACGATCTGGCGGACGAGCCCGTCCTTGTCGCCCTGACCGGATTCGATCTGGGCGAACAGCTGATCCACTTCGCGGTGGTCGGCCTCGAGAAGTTCGATGGCGTCCTGGGTCTTGCTGTCGGTCGTGCTCACGGCCGGCTCCTTCCTGCTCCCCCGTTCGGGAAGTTCTCGAAAATCCGACCGCCGCCATCGGCTAGACGCTCGGCCGGCGCGTTGCTCAGGTGCTCGCCGTTGTCTTCCCCGGTCGCCGCCGGGCACGAAACGTTTCCGTCAGGATCGACTCCCGGTCGGCCGGCCCGGCTGGGAGACTGGCCCCGATGAGCCGGCGCGGCCTACGGGCGCTCGGGCCCTGCTTCGTCGCCCTCGCCCTGGCCGGGTGTGGCGGGGGGCCGGTTGCCCGGACCGCCACCACCTCGACGGTGGGCCCCGGGGCCGGTCCGTGTGCCGTCGCCGCGGCGCCGCCGCCGACGTACGCCCACGTGGTCTGGGTCTGGATGGAGAACCACATCCGCGGCCAGGTGATCGACTCGCCGGCGGCTCCCTACGAGACCTCCCTGGCCCACCAGTGCGGGATGGCGACGAACTACTCGGTGGTCGGGAGTCCCTCCCTCCCCAACTACCTGGGCGCCACGTCGGGCGGCACGTGGGGCATCGTCGACGACGCCGGACCGGCGGCCCATCCCCTCACCGTCGACAACCTCTTCCGGCAGGTGCGGGCGGCGGGCAGGACCGAGCGCAGCTACCAGGAGGCGATGCCGGGTCCGTGCGACCAGGGGACGAGCGGGACCTACGCGGTCAAGCACAACCCCGCCGCCTACTACGTCGGGGCCGACGACCGGGCTGCGTGCCAGGCCGACGACGTCCCCCTCGGCACCATCGACTCCGGCCCCCTGGTCGACGACCTGGCCCGCGACCACCTCCCCGCCTTCAGCTTCGTCACCCCCGACCTGTGCCACGACACCCACGACTGCCCGGTGGCGACGGGCGACGCCTGGCTGGCCCAGTGGGTGCCGAAGATCCTCTCCAGCCCCGCCTACCGCTCGGGTACCACCGCCCTCTTCATCGTCTGGGACGAGCCCGCGCCGATGCCGTTCATCGTCGTCAGCCCCGCCACGCCGGCGGGGACGACCGCCGGCCAGGCCTTCGACCACTACTCCCTACTGCGCACCACCGAGGAGATGCTCGGCCTTTCCCTGCTGGGCGAAGCGGCCGGCGCCGTCAGCCTGCGAGCGAGCTTCCGCGCCTAAGGCGAGGTTCAGGCCTGTGCGGAGACAATCTGGCGCCGGCGCGCGATCATCGTTCTACGACGTGGCCGCCGGGCCACGAACAAGGGGGTTCCCCGTGCCGCTGTTCATGGACGTGCACAACATGGCTGGTGGCGTATCCGCCACCGACGTGGCCCAGGCCCACGAGGCCGACATCGCCACCCAGTCCCAGCACGGCGTCGAGTACAAGAAGTACTGGGTCGACGAGAAGGCGGGGAAGATCTTCTGCCTGGTCGAGGCGCCCGACGCCGACGCGGCCAACACCGTCCACCGCGAAGCCCACGGCCTCGTCGCCGACGAGATCTACGAGGTGACCGAGCACTCGTAGGGTACGGCGTCAGCCGTCGAGGCCGGTCCGCAGGGTGTCGAGGGCGGACGCCAGGAGGGCGCGGAGGTCACCCTCGCCGTCCCCCTCGACCCAGAGTTCGGTCGCCACCCGCAGGGCGGTGGTGGTGGCCGCGACCGACAGGCGGAGGGTGAGCTCGGGCATCCCGGCTCCCCGTCCGCTCCGGCGTAGCTCGGCGATCACCGCGCTCTCCCAGCAGTGGTGGCGCTCGGCGACCCGGCTGGTCAGGGAGGGCGTCGCCATCACGATGCGATGGCGCAGCAGGATGGCCTCCCGCTGCGACTCGTAGTCGGCCGCCACCTCCAGCACCGCCGCCCGCAGCGCCCGGATCGGGGGAACGTCCGGCGCCTGGGCCGCGAGCACGTCCATGAGGTGGGCCCGTTGGGCGTCGGCGTCGGCGAAGAGGACGTCCTCCTTCGATCCGAAATAGCGGAAGAAGGTGCGGGGCGACACGTCACAGGCCCCGGCGATGTCCTCCACCGTGACCCCCTCGAAGCCCTTCTTGGCGAACTGCCGGGACGCGGAGCGGATCAGCGCCTGGCGGGTCTTCTCCTTCTTGCGCTCCCTGAGCCCGACGGTGGCCACCGATCCAGCATCCCACCTCCGAGTTGCCGTCACAAGCTGCAATCTGTCAGGCTCTGCCACTCGTCACGTTCCGTCGTTCTCTGCTTCAGGAGCCTCACATGTCGCGGTCGTCGCACCCCGAACCGCCGGTCGTCTACCCCCGCCGGTGGTGGACGCTGGGGGTCCTCTGCCTCAGCCTGCTCATCGTTTTCGTGGGCAACGCCAGCCTCAACGTCGCCATCCCGACGCTCTCCCGCGACCTCGACGCCACGACGTCCCAGCTCCAATGGGTGGTGGCGGCCTACTCTCTCGTCTTCGCCGGGCTCCTCTTCACGGCCGGCGCCATCGGCGACCGCTTCGGCCGCAAGGGCGCCCTTCAGCTGGGGCTGCTCGGGTTCCTCGTCGGTGCCGCGCTGGCGTCGGCGTCCACCCAGATGTGGCAGCTCATCGCCTGCCGGGCGTTCATGGGGGCGTGCGCCGCGTTCATCATGCCGTCGACGCTGTCGATCCTGGTCAACATCTTCCCGCCCCACGAACGGGCCAAGGCCATCGCCATCTGGGCGGGCGTCACCGGCGGCGCCGGCGCCATCGGCCCCGTCGCCAGCGGCTGGCTGCTGGGCCACTACTGGTTCGGGTCGGTCTTCCTGGTCAACGTGCCGATCATCCTCACGGCCATGGTGCTGGGCACGTTCCTCGTCCCCCGGTCGAAGGACCCCAGCGAGGCCCGGCTCGATCCGGTGGGCGCGGGCCTGTCAGTGGTCGGCATCTCCTCGGTCGTCTACGGACTGATCCAGGCCCCCGACAAGGGCTGGTCCAGCCCCCCGACGCTGACCGCATTCGGCGTGGGTCTGGCCGTGCTGGTGGTGTTCGTCCTCTGGGAGCGCCGGCGGACGGAACCGATGCTCGACATGGCCTACTTCGCCAATCCCGCCTTCAGCACCGCCACCGGCGGGATGATCCTGGTGTTCCTGTCGATGTTCGGCGTGTTGTTCCTCATCACCCAGTATTTCCAGCTCATCCTGGGCTACAGCCCCCTGTCGGCCGCCCTGCGCTTCCTGCCCATGGCCCCGATCATGATGCTGGTCTCGCCCCTCACCCCCCGGATCATCGCCCGCCTCGGCCACAACCGGACGGTGGCGACGGGGATGGGCCTGATCGCGCTCGGGTTCGTCCTCTTCAGCCGGCTCGGTGTGGCCACGCCCTACTGGTACGTCCTGGTGTGCGTGCTGTTCCTCGTCTCCGGCATCGCCCTGACCATGTCGCCGATGACGGCGGCGATCATGTCGGCGGTACCGCCCCGGCGGGCGGGCGCGGGCTCGGCCATGAACGACGCCACCCGGGAGCTGGGGGCGGCCCTGGGCGTGGCCGTGTTCGGCAGCCTGGCCGCGTCCCGCTACGGCTCGGGACTGGGATCGTCGATCTCGTCGCTGTCGGCGGCGGACCAGGCCGGCGCCCGGACGTCGCTGGCGGGGGCGCTGCAGACCGCCCGCCATCTGCCCGCCGAGGCCGCCGCCCGCCTGGTGTCGGGCGCCGACCACGCCTTCGTGTCGGGCATCCACGTGGCCGCCATGGCCGGGGCGATCCTGGCCGCCTCGGCCGCACTCCTCGTCCTGCGCTTCCTCCCTCGCCACATCGACCAACACGGAGCCGCCCGGACCGCGCTCGAGTCGATGGAGGACGTGGCCGAGCTGGGCCTGGCCGGCGTTCCGCCCATCTACGCCGATACCGGGGTCGCCGCCGGCGAACAGGCGTGACGCTGGTCCAGGTGATCCTGGGCAGCACCCGCCACGATCGCTTCAGCGAGCGGGCCGGCGCCTGGGTCATGGAGCGCCTGGCCGTCCGCCGCGACATGACCCTTGAGCTTGTCGACCTCCGCGACCACCCGCTGCCGTTCTTCGACGGGGTGTCTCCCGCCCGCACCGGCCGCGACTACCCGAGCCCGGAGGTCGCCCGCCTCGGAGCCACCCTCGACCGCGCCGACGGGTTCGTCATCGTCACCCCCGAGTACAACCACGGCTACCCGGCGGTACTGAAGAACGCCATGGACCACACCTTCGTAGAGTGGAACCGCAAGCCGGTCGCCTTCGTCAGCTGGGGCAACGTGGGCGGCGCCCGAGCGGTCGAGCAACTCCGTCTCGTCGCCGTCGAGATGGAGATGGCCCCCCTCCGCCACGCGGTGCACATCCTCCCCGACGTCCTCGTACCAGCCCTCCGCTCCCCTGCCCCCTTCGACACGACCCTGCTCGACGCGCTGGTCCCGCGGCTGACCACCCTGGCCGACGACCTCGTCTGGTGGTCGGAGGCCCTGGCGCCGCCCCGGAAGGCGAGGACGTAGCCGCTACGCCGCCCCCGGCCCGGGGCGTCGTGCGCCGGACGCCAAGCAGCCGGCGACGGACCGCAATGTTGACCATGCCCCCGCCCGGCACGACTGGGCTGCCGGGCGTACGGAGCGAGTAATCCATACGGGACGTCCCGGCAAGATGTTGGTGACTGATCGCCCATCCGGAAACGGCACTTGTGCGCTAACCGACCAGAGGCGAGGTACGGCACGCCAGTTCGCCGCCGAGGCTTACCCTAACAATTGGGCAGCCCATCCTGCTTGGTCTAGTTGACGCCAAACGGAGAGTGATATTGTCTAATTATTGCAGCGTTATCTCGGCGATCATGATCAGATGCGATCAGCATCCAGGCGGTCGTCGCCGAAGCCAAGACGCCAACTAAGGTTCCAAGAACGCTTATGCTTGTGACTCCTAAGGCTATGCCGGAAATTGTCAGGGCGCTAACCTGTGGAAGCTCCAACAACATCATTCCTGCTATGAGGCGCCGCTGAGACGGTCGACGTCGTGTAGTCCTCAGAGTTACGGAGGAGTCCCAATCGTGTGGGGGGAAAACCGGCTCGTTGTCGACCCTGAACTGGAGCGAGAAGAGGCGCCTCAACTCGCGATGCAACTCCACTCCGAGGTACACGCCGAGAGCTCCGATCACTCCATTGTGGTGAACATGAATGAGTGTCGCCCCAAGACCGAGCAGCGGAATGATATACAAGACGGGCGCAGATTGATCCGTTAGTCCTTTATCGCCGCCAAAGACAATTCCTCCGATAACACCGATGATCGCAAGGAAGAGTGCAAGGGCAGTGTCCCGGTAACCGAGCCGCTGGATAATCTCAGCGCGTGCCGACGCGTGGTACGCCGTAGCGAGGTCGAAAGCCCGGCTGACCGCCTCAGCGGGATACTCATCCTGTGATTCTGCCACGGTCCTAACAATAGCCCGATTTTTCACCCGCGTGCATCGACAGCAACTTGCCGTTCGGGATGCGAACGCGCCGCCGTCCTTCCGGGATACGATCGTAAGAACCTACGACCAATCTCTATCGCACCGGTTCTCCGAAAGGCGTGGTTTTGCCTTGGGAGGATCCGGGTTGCGGTCAACTTGGAGGAGGTGTGCCTGACGATGCCGAAAGGTCGACACGCGGCCGATCTACTCGTCCATGGACCCGATGAGCAGGTCGCCAAGGAACCGCAGTGCTCTCGTCGCAAGAGTCGGCCGACGGATGATGGCGATCGAGCAGGCCAGGGCCAGCGGGACCACCACCGCGGCGACCACCCAGGGAGGTAGCAGCAGGAGGACAGCGACAGCCGTGCCGCTTGCGGCACCCAGTCGGGGATGCGTGCGAGTTGAGCGCTTCCGGGGGTCGAGCGGACGAACCTTGGGATCGGATTTCATGACCCGAACAGTGCGCTCTTAACCCGTTGCATTGCCACTACAAACTCGAAACATTGATTCTGCGCGGGGACTGCGGGAGAATGTTGAGGTATGCAAACAACCGGGCTTGAATCAGCCATTCGCCGACTCTGCCGTTTGGCGGGCCTTACACCAGAGGCCGTGGCCCATGAAGCGGGCCTGCATCCCGCAACGGTGTCTCGCACGATCGAGGGCACTACACGTCCGCGACCGAGCACTCTTAGGAGGATCGAGGACGTGTTCGTACGGCGGGGACTGATTGAGGTCGGAGCCCTCATTGACTTGGTCGAATCAAGCGAGGGTACCCCCGTCTCGATCGGCTCTGCGGCTTTGCTAGCCACACGCGCGGAAGTTGACACGATTCTTGGCTCCGTTGAGAGTCGCTTGGCGAATTCAGCGAAAGAGGTCCTGATCTCTGGAAATGACTGCAAATTCGTGGTCGAGAGCCTATCCGGCGAGTTGGAGGACGCGCTCAGCCGCAGGGTGAAGGTTAGAGTGTTAGTCGTTGACCCGACCGGGTTGGGCGCCAAAACTGTGCCTTATCTCGACCCTCGATTTCCGACCGAGGAGAGTTTCGTCGAGTCAATGACGGGCGTATCACCCGTACTGGAACGACTCAGAGAGACCTGGCGAGGACGATTTGAATATCGTTACCTTCCGTTTGCTCCTCCAATCGGACTCTTCATCGTCGACAAGGACCAAGTGGGAGGCTTCGTATCGGTAGTCATCTACTGCGTTAAGCCGTACCTTCCCCTCAAGAGCCGGCCCCACGTACTACTGTCGGAGTCCGGTCCAGGCTGGCGCGCCTATTTCATACAACAGTGGACGAACCAATGGAGAATCGCGACCCGCCCGGAAGTCACCTCACCATGACTTCGCTCAGCGTTTCGAGGGCGGCCGGAACCGTCCGCGACAGCGTTGTCGTCGACGTCGCGTATCAAGGGGACATCGTCGTGCAAATCCCGGAGGTGGCGGCTCGACAGGAGCTCTCAATGCCGGCTTCCGGGCGGGGTGGCTTGACGATGACGAGTCCAGAATTGGCGGGAGGCGACTGTCACGCCGGTGGTTCGCTCAGGAGCGCACCCGTTCCACCGGGCGGCAAAGCAGCGACGTGACCGGGTGGGCCATCGGCGATTTCGACGCCGTATCCGCAGCTTGCCGCCGGCGGCCTGGTGGAGCCTTGCGCCCGTCAGGATCGGAGCGCAGTGTTGGGCCTTGTACCACGACGGTCACCGCGAGCTTCAGGATCGATTCGACAGTCGTCGCATCGCCGACCGGCTGGAACAGGTCACGGTGCACGCCGACCTGTCCGACGGGGACGTCGCCTTCATCGAGGCCAGCTCCATGTTCTTCCTGGCGACGGCCGACGGGGAGGGGTGGCCGGACGTGTCGTACAAGGGCGGCCGGCCCGGCTTCGTCCGCTGCCTCGACCGCCGCACGATCGCCTTCCCGTCCTACGACGGCAACGGGATGTTCCGATCGCTCGGCAATATCGTGGTCAATGACCGCGTCGCCCTGCTCTTCGTGAACTTCCAGCAGCCGGACCGGCTGCGGGTGCATGGGACAGCGTCCGTGGCCGACGCCGACCCGCTGCTGTCGACGTGGGAGGGCGCTCAGGCCGTGGTCCGCATCAGGGTCGTGCGCGCCTTTCCCAACTGTCCGAGATACATCCACCGCATGGCGCTCGACCAGCTGTCCGTGTTCGCTCCCGCTCCCGGCCATCAGCCGCCGGAGCCCGAGTGGAAGGCCATGGAGGAATTCCGCGACTACCTGCCTGGAGCCCGCCCCACCGAGGCGTGAGTCGAGCACGCACTGGAGGAGGCCAGATGCCGGCGACGGGTGGCGACGGTTCGGCGGGCGGGTTCAGCGGTAGCCGCCGACGACCGTCGCCCCGACCGCGTGCGGGGGGACGTCACACCGCTCGGCGATCTCGGACACGAAGGCCTGGAAGGCGGGGACATCCTGCAAGGAGTCCGGGTCGGCGATGTCGTGCTCGATCACCACGTGGATGAAGCTCACGCCATCGTCGAGTCGGAAGACCTTGTAGGTGAAGCCCTCCGGCCGTCGCTCCTC
>JAXDMK010000096.1:0-7646 GCA_034666105.1 Actinomycetota bacterium
GGACATCCTTCGGTAGGGGAGGCGCCACCACCTTCCAGCAGGACCTGGCCAACTCGGACTGCATCCTGATCATGGGCTCGAACATGGCCGAGTGCCACCCGGTCGGGTTCCAGTGGGTGATGGAGGCGAAGCTCAAGGGCGCCACCGTCATCCACGTCGACCCCCGGTTCAGCCGCACCAGCGCGGTGGCCGACGTCTTCGTCCCCATCCGGGCCGGCAGCGACATCGCCTTCCTCGGCGCCATCGTCAACCACATCCTCCAGAATGGCCGCGAGTTCCGGGACTACGTGGTGGCCTACACCAACGCGTCCGCCATCCTGAGCGGGGACTTCCGGGACACGGAGGACCTCGACGGCCTCTTCTCCGGCTGGAACCCGGAGACCCGGTCCTACGACAACGCGTCGTGGCAGTACGCCGGCCAGGAGCCGCCCGACCGGACCGGCGACGGCGTCGAGCGGGAGGCGTCCCAGGGCCAGCAGCACGGGGCCCACGGTGCACCACACGGGGGCAAGCCGCCGGAGACCGACCCGACCCTCGAGCACCCCCGCTGCGTCTTCCAGGTCCTCAAGCGCCACTACGCCCGCTACACACCCGAGCTGGTGGAGGAGGTGTGCGGAGTTCCCCGGGACAAGTTCCTGGCCGTGGCCGAGGCCCTGTGCCGCAACTCCGGCCCCGAACGCACCGCGGCCATGTGCTACGCCGTCGGGTGGACCCAGCACACGGTCGGCGTGCAGTACATCCGCACCGCAGCCATCATCCAGCTCCTGCTGGGCAACATCGGCCGCCCCGGCGGCGGCATCCTCGCCCTGCGGGGCCACGCCAGCATCCAGGGCTCCACCGACATCCCCACGCTCTACGACCTGCTCCCCGGCTACCTGGCCATGCCCCATGCCGAGCTGCACGACGACCTCCACTCCTACATCGAGGCCCGGACCAAGACGGCCGGCGCCTGGGCCCACGTCGACGCCTACCTGGTCAGCCTGCTCAAGGCGTGGTGGGGAGATCACGCCACCGTGCACAACGACTTCTGCTTCGACCACGTCCCCCGCATCACCGGCGACCACTCCGCCTACCAGACGATGCGGGGCATGCTCGACGGCACGGTGAAGGGGTACTTCCTGTTCGGCGAGAACCCGGCCGTCGGGTCGTCGAACAGCCGGCTGCAGCGCATGGGCCTGGCCCAGCTCGATTGGCTGGTCGTGCGCGACCTGGTGGAGATCGAGAGCGCCACCTTCTGGCTGGACGGCCCCGAGATCGAGACGGGCGAGCTGACCACGACCGACATCGGCACCGAGATCTTCTTCCTCCCGGCGGCCGCCCACACTGAGAAGGAGGGGACGCTCACCAACACCCAGCGCCTCCTCCAGTGGCACCACCAGGCAGTCGAGCCAGCCGGCGACTGCCGCTCCGACCTGTGGTTCACCTACCACCTGGGACGGATCATCCGGTCCAAGCTCGCCGATTCGACCGACCCCCGCGACCTCCCGTTGTTGCGGCTGACCTGGGACTATCCGGTCGAGGGGCCCCACGCGGAGCCGAGCGCGGCGGCCGTGCTCAGGGAGGTCAACGGGTGGAAGGCGGACGGGTCGCCGCTGTCCGCCTCCACCGAGCTGGCGGCCGACGGCACCACCGCCTGCGGGTGCTGGATCTACTGCGGCTGCTACGCCGACGGGGTCAACCAGACGGCCCGGCGCAAGCCCGGCTCGGAGCAGGACTGGGTGGCGGCGGAGTGGGCGTGGGCGTGGCCGGCCAACCGGCGCCTGCTCTACAACCGGGCGTCGGCCGACCCGTCGGGGAAGCCGTGGTCGGAGCGCAAGAAGTACCTGTGGTGGGACGAGGCGGCCGGGAAGTGGGCCGGCCCCGACGTGCCCGACTTCCCGCCCGACAAGCATCCCGACTACCGGCCACCGGAGGGCGCGGGGGCGGAGGACGCCATCGCCGGCACCGACCCGTTCATCATGCAGGGCGACGGCAAGGGGTGGCTGTTCGCGCCCACCGGTCTGGTCGACGGACCCCTGCCGACCCACTACGAGCCCCACGAGTCGCCCATCGCCAACCCCCTCTACGGCCAGCAGGCCAACCCCGCCCGCAAGGAGATCCGGCGCCGGGGCAACCGCTCCAACCCCACCGCGGGCCAGCCCGGCGCCGACGTCTTCCCCTTCGTCCTCACCACCTACCGCCTCACCGAACACCACACCGCGGGCGGGATGAGCCGGTTCCTGGTCTACCTGGCGGAGCTGCAGCCGGCGCCGTTGTGCGAGGTGGGGCCGGAGCTGGCCGCCGAGCGGGGCCTGGTCCACGGGGACTGGGCGACGGTCGTCACCGCCCGCAGCGCCATCGAGGCCCGGGTCCTGGTCACCGACCGGCTGCCGGCGTTGCATCTCGGGGGACGCCGCATCCACCAGGTCGGCCTGCCCTACCACTGGGGGACGAAGGGCCTGGTGACAGGCGACTCGGCCAACGACCTTCTGGGCCTGGCCCTCGACCCCAACGTGGCCATCCAGGAGTCGAAGGCGGGGACGTGCGACGTCCGGCCCGGGCGGCGACCGCGGGGGCCGGCGCTCCCCCGCCTGGTGGCCGACTACCGCCGGCGGGCGGGTTTGGAGGAGGACACGTGACCGAGAGGGTCGGCTTCTTCACCGACACGTCCATCTGCATCGGGTGCAAGGCGTGCGAGGTGGCGTGCAAGGAGTGGAACGGCATTCAGGACGACGGCTTCAACTTCCTGGGCCAGTCCTACGACAACACCGGCGAGTTGGGCGCCGACACCTGGCGCCACGTGGCGTTCATCGAGCAGAAGCGCGCCGGCGACGCATTGGACCAAGCGGAGGGGTTCCGCTGGCTCATGAGCTCCGACGTGTGCAAGCACTGCACGTCGGCCGCCTGTCTCGACGTCTGCCCCACCGGGTCGTTGGTGCGCACCGAGTTCGGCACGGTGGTGGTGCAGGAGGACATCTGCAACGGGTGCGGCTACTGCATCCCGGCCTGCCCGTTCGGGGTGATCGACCAGCGCAAGGCCGACGGCCGGGTGTGGAAGTGCACCATGTGCTACGACCGGCTGCGGGGCGGGCTGCAACCGGCGTGCGCCACCGCCTGCCCCACGAAGTCGATCCAGTTCGGCCCCCTCGACGAGCTGCGCACCCGGGCCGCGGCCCGCGTCCACACCCTGCAGGCGGCCGGTGTCACCGAGGCCCGCCTCTACGGGGCCGACCCCGACGACGGCGTCGCGGGCATGGGCGCTTTTTTTCTTCTCCTCGACGACCCCGAGGTCTACCGCCTGCCGCCCGACCCGGTGGTCACCACCCGCGACCTCCCGGGGATGTGGCGATCGGCGGCCGCCGCCGCCGCCACCCTGGCCGTGGGCGTGGCCGCCGCCTTCCTCGGCCGCCGACCACGCCGGTGACGGGCACCCAAACGCCGGTGCGGACGTACTACGGGCGGTCCGTCCTCAAGCGGCCGGTGTGGAAGTGGTACATCCCGGCCTACTTCTTCACCGGGGGCGTCGCCGGCGGATCTGCCCTCCTGGCCGCGGGGGGGCGGCTGACAGGCGACCACCGGCTGGCCCGCCGGTGCCTGACGGCGTCGTCCACCGCCGTCGCCGCCAGCGGCGTGCTCCTCGTCCTCGACCTCGGACGGCCCCGGCGCTTCCTCAACATGCTCCGGGTGGCCAAGGTCACCTCTCCCATGAGCGTGGGGACGTGGCTGCTGTCCGCGTTCGGGACGTCGGTGGTGGCGGCGACCGCCAGCGAGCTCACCGGCGTGGGCCGCCGGGCGGGACGGGTGGCGGAGGCGGTGGCGGCGGTGCTCGCCCCCGCCCTGGCCACCTACACCGCGGTCCTGGTGGCCGACACCGCCGTCCCCGCCTGGCACGACGCCCGCCACCAGCTCCCCTTCGTCTTCGCCGCCGGCGCCGCCGCCAGTTCAGGCGCCCTGGGCCTCGTGCTCGTTCCCGACGCCGACGCCGCCCGGCGCCTCGCCCTCGGCGGAGCCGTCGCCGAGCTGGCCGCCACCGAGGCCCTCCAGCGGGCGCTGGGTGACGTGGGCGAGGTATACCACCGGGGTCCTGCCCGCCAGCTGAAGCGGCTGTCGTTCACCGCCACCGCCGGCGGGGCGATCGTCCTGGCCACCCTTGGCCGCCGCCACCGGGTCCCGCAGGTGGCGGGGGCCCTCCTGGTGCTCGTCGGGGCCGCCGCCGAACGGTTCGCCGTGTTCCACGCCGGCATCGAGTCGGCCGTCGACCCCGCCTTCACCGTCGGCCCCCAACGCCGACGGCTCGCGTACCAAGACGCTCCGGGATAGACCCGGGCGGTCAGTCCCCGAACAGCTCGTCGACCGGCAGCCCGAAGCCTTTGAGGAGCGGCGAAACCAAGGTTTCGCCCGGCCCGAACTCGGCGTCGACGTCGAACTCGGCGCTCGCGACCGAACTCCGCCGGAAGACGATCACGGTCTGGGCCGGCGTGTCGACCAGCCACAACTCCTGGACGCCGACCCCCTCGTAGACGTCCCGCTTCCGCCCGACGTCGAACCGCCAGGTCCCCGGAGAGCGAACCTCCACCACGAGCGTCGGAGATACGTCGTCGCGGCTGGCGTCGAGATCGACCGGCCTGTCCGACGGGACCCACCAGGTGTCGGGTTTGAAGACCTGCCCGGGGGCGACCGTCCAGTTGCCGCCGAAACCGACCAGCCCGCGGCCCGAACCCGCCCGGATCCACAGTTCCAGGGCGACGATGATGCGCTTCGCGATCTCCTGATGCATCCGAGTCGGGTCGTTCACGATGACCTCGCCGTCGATGAGCTGTGCGCCGGGCGGCCAATCGCCGCGAAGGAACTCCTCGATGCTCAGACGGGTTTGGGTCGCCATGGGACCCAGGTTACCGAG
The DNA here is from genome assembly GCA_034666105.1 of Actinomycetota bacterium. GTDB lineage: Bacteria > Actinomycetota > Acidimicrobiia > Acidimicrobiales > AC-14 > JAXDMK01. Next base: position 4,880 of record JAXDMK010000096.1, read on the forward strand.
GGCCTGCGACAGCTACGCGGGCAGGTTTTCGATGAGGTCGTCGCCCAGCGAGCGCAACGCGACCGCCACCGGACCGTCGGCCCCGGCCCCCGCCGCCGTCACCCGGTCGAAGGCCTGCGCGGCCTCGGCCGCATACCCCCGGGCCACGCCCTTGGCCGCGACCACGGCCCCGTTCCCCTTCACCAGGGCCCGGGCCTCCTCGACCTCGCTCGCGCTCAGCGGGTTGCCCAGCAGCTTGCGCAACGACTCATTCGACTCCGACGCCAGGGCCCGGATCACAGGGAGCGTGTAGACGCCTTCCATCATGTCCTTACCCGCGGGCTTGCCCAGCTCCTCGTCGGTGGCCACCACGTCGAGGATGTCGTCGACGATCTGGAACACCATCCCCACCTGCTGGCCGAAGGCGGTGAACCCGTCGATCCCCTCGCGGGAGTACCCCGACGTCAACGCCCCGATCCGACAGGCGGTGGACATGAGCGACGCCGTCTTGCCGGAGATGGAGGCCAGGTACGACTCCTCGCTCCGGCTCACGTCGAACGTCTGGGCCAGCTCCCGGACCTGGCCCTCGCACAGCCGGCCGATGGTGGCGGCCAACAGCCCGGCCACCTCCGTCCCCAGTGACGCCGCGATCTCCGACGCCCGGGCCAGCAGGAAGTCGCCGGCCAGGATGGCGACCAGATTTCCCCAGCGGGCGTTGACCGACTCGACGTTGCGGCGGGTGCGGGCCTCGTCCATGACGTCGTCGTGGTAGAGCGACCCGAGGTGGACGAGCTCCACCGCCACCCCGCCCATGATCACGTCTTCGCTCACCGAGCCGTCGCATCCGGGGGCCAACCGGCCCACGGCCACCGCCAGCGCCGGCCGTAGCCGCTTGCCGCCGGCGGTGATCAGGTGGCTGGCGACCTCGGTGAGGAAGGGATCCCCCGCCTTGACGCTGTCGACCATGGCCTTCTCGACGCGATGGAGATCATCGTCCAGGCCGGGTACCAGCAGCAGCGGCGCGGGGCTCACCACGCCCCTGACGGTACGCCACGATGGGCCCCACAGGGAACCCGAGGCGACGACGGGGCGGAATCGGCGATGAATCGGCGGCGTTGGGTAGGGAACCACGGGTCGCACCACCGACGTTCCGGTACCGCTATCGGGACGCCCACCTATAGACTTCCTTATCAGGAGCCCGCCGTCCCCGGGAGGGGGTTCACCTTGTTCGAACGATTCACCGACCGAGCCCGAAGGGTTGTGGTGCTGGCGCAAGAAGAAGCGCGCCTGCTGAACCACAACTACATCGGCACCGAGCACATCCTGCTCGGACTCATCCACGAGGGCGAAGGGGTGGCCGCCAAGGCCCTCGAGCAGCTCGGGATCTCGCTGGAGGCGGTGCGTACCCAAGTCGAGGAGATCATCGGCCAGGGCGGCTCGTCCCCCAGCGGGCACATCCCGTTCACTCCCCGGGCCAAGAAGGTCCTCGAGCTGTCGCTTCGCGAGGCGCTGCAGCTGGGCCACAACTACATCGGCACCGAGCACATCCTCCTCGGCCTCATCCGTGAGGGCGAGGGCGTGGCCGCCCAGGTGCTGGTCAAGTTGGGAGCCGACCTCAGCCGCGTCCGCCAGCAGGTCATCCAGCTGCTGTCGGGCTACGCGGGCAAGGAGGGCGCCACCACCGGTGGTCCCACCAGTGAGGCCACCCCCACCGGCTCCCTGGTCCTCGACCAGTTCGGCCGCAACCTCACCCAGCTGGCCCGGGAGAAGAAGCTCGACCCGGTCATCGGCCGTGAGCGCGAGATCGAGCGGGTCATGCAGGTCCTGTCCCGCCGCACCAAGAACAACCCCGTCCTCATCGGGGAGCCGGGCGTGGGCAAGACCGCCATCGTCGAGGGCCTGTCGCAGCGCATCGTGGCCAACAACGTGCCCGACACCCTCAAGGGCAAGCAGCTCTACACCCTCGACCTGGGCGCCCTGGTGGCCGGATCCAGGTACCGGGGCGACTTCGAGGAGAGGCTGAAGAAGGTCCTCAAGGAGATCCGCACCCGGGGCGACATCATCCTGTTCATCGACGAGCTCCACACCCTGGTGGGTGCGGGCGCGGCCGAGGGCGCCATCGACGCCGCTTCCATCCTCAAGCCCATGCTGGCCCGGGGAGAGCTGCAGACCATCGGCGCCACCACGCTCGACGAGTACCGCAAGCACCTGGAGAAGGACGCCGCCCTCGAGCGCCGCTTCCAGCCGATCAAGGTCGAGGAGCCCACCGTGGCCCACACGATCGAGATCCTCCGCGGCATCCGCGACCGCTACGAGGCCCACCACCGGGTCACCATCACCGACCAGGCCATCGTGGCCGCGGCCAACCTCTCCGACCGCTACATCTCCGACCGTCACCTCCCCGACAAGGCCATCGACCTCATCGACGAGGCCGGCAGCCGCATGGTGATGCAGCGGATGAAGACGCCCCCCGACTACAAGGAGCTCGAGGAGCAGATCGCCACCGTCCGCAAGGAGAAGGAAGCGGCGATCGAGAACCAGAAGTTCGAGCAGGCGGCCAAGCTGCGCGACCAGGAGAAGACCCTGCTCGACCGCAAGGTGGCCAAGGAGTCCGACTGGAAGGCCGAGGGCATCGACCTCTTCGACGAGGTCGACGAGGAAGCCATCGCCGAGGTGCTGGCCATGTGGACGGGCATCCCCGTCTACAAGCTCACCGAGGAGGAGACGGCCAAGCTGCTCCGGATGGAGGAGGAGCTGCACAAGCGGGTCATCAGCCAGGAGGACGCCA
>JAXDMK010000097.1:0-36642 GCA_034666105.1 Actinomycetota bacterium
CCCTCCTCCGCCTTCCACGCGCCCTTGGCCGCCTGCCGCACGCGGTCGACGTTGTCGAAGTCGACCTCGATGACGGTGAGGACGTGGGCCGAGACGTCGAGGGACCGGACCATGTGCTCGGCCGTGCGCCGGCGGAGGGTGGAGAAGGGGACGACCTGGTCGCCGCCGGGGCCGGCGGCGGCGGGGGTGGCCGCGGTCGCGGCCGCGGCCCGGGTGGGGGCCGGGGCGGCGGCGGGGGCGGCCGGTCGCGGTCCGGCACCGGTGGCTCCCCGGTCGAGGTGGGCGAGGACGTCGTCGCGGGTGATCCGGTTCTGGTAGCCGGTGCCCGCGATCCGGTCGGGGTCGAGGTCGTGCTCGGCGATGAGGCGGCGGACGACGGGCGACAACACCCGCCTCGGTCCCTCCACCTGGCCGGCACCGTCGCCCCCGGCGCGGGCTGGGGCGGCCGCGGGCCGGGACGGCGCGGCCTGACCGGACGAGGCCTTCGGTGCCGGTGCCGGTGCCGGTTCGGGCTCGGCGTCGGCCGCCTCGGACTCGTTCGCCTCGGCCTCGGACGCCGCGTCCTCCGCCGGCGCCTCCTCCGCCGGCGCTTCCGGCTCGGCCGCGCCCTGGCCGTTCGACTCCCCACCGCCGGCGCCGGCCGGTTGGTCGGAGATGACGGCCAGCTTGGCGCCGACGTCGACCGTCTCGCCCTCCTTGACCAGGATCTCGGCCAGGTAGCCGGACGCGGCCGCCGGCACCTCCGAGTCGACCTTGTCGGTGGAGACCTCGAAGAGGGCCTCGTCCTCCTCGACCTTGTCACCCACCTGCTTGAACCACTTGGTGATCGTGCCTTCGGTGACGGTCTCGCCCAGCTGGGGCATGGTGACGTCCATCAGCCGTGCAACCCCCTTCCGGTGAGGGTCAGGACGGCCTCGCCGAACGTCTCCGACAGGGTGGGGTGGGGGTGGATGAACGGGGCCATGTCGGCCGGCGTGGCTTCCCAGTTGACGGCCAGCCAACCCTCGGCCAGCTGCTCGGTCACCCACGGTCCGGCCATGTGCACGCCCAGCAGCTTGCCCGCCCCCCCGCCGGGCGCCTTCTCCGCGATCACCTTCACCAGTCCCTCCGTCTCCCCGATGATCATGGCCCGGCTGCTGGAGGCGAACCGGTGCTTGGACACGACGATGTCGCGGCCGGCGTCGCGCGCCGCCTGCTCGGACACGCCGGCGAAGGCCACTTCGGGGTGGCAGTAGATGGCCCAGGGAACGTTGCCGTAGTCGACCGGACGGGGGTCCTCGCCCAGGATGTGCTGCACGGCCACGATGGCCTCGGCGAAGCCGACGTGGGCCAGCTGGGGGGTGTTGACCAGGTCGCCGACGGCGTAGACGCCCTCCTCGGCCGTGCGCATGAGCTCGTCGACGGCCACGAAGCCCCGTTGGTCGAGCTCCACCGCGGTGCCGTCGAGGAGCAAACCGTCGCTCAGCGGGCGACGTCCGACGGAGACGACGACCACGTCGACCGTGACCGACTTGTCGTCGCCGAAGTTCACCGTGGTCTGGCCCTGGCCCGGCTGGTGGCCGTGGACGGGGACGCCGACGTGCACGTCGATCCCCCGGCGCTTGAACGAGCGGGCGACCACGTCGGCCACGTCCGCGTCGCAGCCGGCCAGCAGCCGGGGGAGCGCCTCGAGGATGGTGACCTGGGTGCCGAGGTCGCTCATCATGGATGCGAACTCGCAGCCGATGGCCCCGCCCCCGATCACGACCGCCGAGCCGGGCAGGCGGTCGAGGGCGAGGACCTCGTCGGAGGTGAGGACGAACCGCCCGTCGACGTCGAAGCCGGGCAGGGTGCGGGGAACCGACCCCGAGGCGAGGATCACGTGACGCCCGACCAGGTCGATGGTGCCGCCGCCGGCGTCGGTCACCCGGACCGAGCGGCCCGGGCCGAGGGCCCCGGTGCCCGTGACGGTGGTGATCTTGCGGCTCTTCATCAGCGACTGGAGGCCCTTCCAGAGCTGGGTGACCACCTTCTGCTTGCGGGCCTGGCTCACCGCGAAATCGATCGTCGGCTGTTCGGCCTGGACTCCGAACTCCTTGGCCCCGGCCACGGTGCGGAACACGCTGGCCGTCTCCAGGAACTGCTTGGCCGGGATGCAACCCCGGTGCAGGCACGTGCCGCCCACCTTGTCCTTCTCCACCACCGCCACCGACAGCCCGGCCGCGGCCCCGTAGAGGGCGGCTGCGTACCCGCCCGGTCCACCGCCGATCACCACGACGTCGTATGCGTCAGCCATCGAAAGAGAGCCTAGGTGGCCATCGTGACCTGGATTGCGAAGGCGATGAGGATGGCCAGACCGGCGATAAGGGCCAGCACGATCAGCTTCCGGGTACTCACAGGCTGCCTCCGGGACCTCGGGGAAAGCGGGGGAGGGGCTTCCGGCCGGGGAAGCCCTCTTCCGGCAGGTGCCACCACGACAGCTCGTCCTCGCCCAGGCGCCAGCAGAGGTAGTACACCACCCCGTCCTCCCCGAGGGCGGGGAAGTCGCTCAGGCCGGTGGTGGTGTCCCGGAGGATGATGTCGCCCTGGGCCAGCTCGGCGATCGCCTCCCGGGCCTCGGCGACGGGCGACGTCTTTCCGTTCTGCGACCCGACCTTGCCCGCCTGCACCTGGTTGGTCCGGCGGATGGTCTCCACCAGCTGCTTGAGCCGCGGCAGGTACTCCCGCGCCTCCTCCACGGTCCAGTAGCGCACGGTTGTACGGTAGAACGCGAACGCAGGGGAGCTCGGAGCGTCGGGCTGAGAGGCGGGCACGACCGGCCCGCGACCCTCTCGACCAGCCCGGTAATGCGGGCGAAAGGCAGCGTCAGGTGTCGGATTCTCTGGTGATCGCGGGCCGTGAGTTCGGGTCCCGGCTGTTCCTCGGGACCGGGAAGTTCCCGTCCAACGCGTCCCTGGCGGCCGCCATCGTGGCGTCGGGGACGGAGATGGTGACGGTCGCCCTGCGGCGGGTGGACGTGACCGCGGCCGACGGCGACATCCTGGATGCGATCGACCCCGACAAGGTGTTGTTGCTGACCAACACGTCGGGCGCCGACGACGCCGAGGAGGCGGTCCGCCTGGCCCGCCTGGCCCGGGCCGCGGGCCTGCCCCCGTGGATCAAGCTGGAGATCACCCCCGAGCCCCGGTACCTGCTGCCGGACGGGGTGGAGACCCTCAAGGCGGCCGAGATCCTGTGCCGGGAGGGGTTCACGGTTCTGCCCTACGTCAACGCCGACCCGGTGCTGTGCAAGCGGCTGGAGGAGGTCGGCTGCGCCACGGTGATGCCCCTCGGCTCGTGGATCGGGTCGAATCAGGGCCTGCGCACCCGGGGCGCGCTGGAGATCATCATCGAGCAGTCGCTGGTGCCGGTGGTGGTCGACGCCGGCATCGGGGCGCCGTCGCAGGCGGCGGAAGCACTGGAGATGGGAGCGGACGCGGTGCTGGTCAACACCGCCATCGGGACGGCGGGCGATCCCGCGGCGATGGCGTCGGCGTTCCGGATGGCGGTCGAGGCCGGGCGGCGGGGGTACCGGGCCGGGCTGCCGTCGGTCGGCCGGGTGGCGGACGCGTCGTCGCCGCTGACCGGGTTCCTCGCGCCGTGACCGCGGTCGGCGTCGAGCTGTCGTCGCGGCCGGTGGGGGTGCCCGACGGGACGGCCGCGGCCGACCTGCTGGCCACCGACCTGTCCGCCCTGGCCGCGGTGGCGGCGTCGGCCTCGGTGGTCGACGTCGGGAACTCGCTGCGGGCCGGTCGTCGCTCCCTGCTGGATCTGGCGGTGCTGCTGTCGCCCGCAGCCGGAGATCGGCTGGAGGACCTGGCCGCGGCCGCGGCCCGGGCGTCGGTGCTGCGCTTCGGCCGGGTGGTGCGCCTGTTCGCCCCGCTGTACCTGTCCAACGAGTGCGTGTCGGTGTGCACCTACTGCGGGTTCTCGGCCGGCAACGAGATCGCCCGGCGGACGCTGACGGTGGACGAGGTGGTGGCCGAGGGCCGGGAGCTGGTGGCCCGGGGCTTCCGTCACGTGCTGCTGGTGGCAGGCGAGCACGCCCGGATCGTGTCGAAGGACTACCTGGTCGACTGCGTGCGGGCCCTGGCCCCGGTGGTTCCGTCGATCTCGGTCGAGGTCCAGGTGTGGGACGAGGCCACCTACCGCCGGCTGGTGGGCGCCGGGTGCGAGGGGCTGGTGGTCTACCAGGAGGCGTACGACCGCTCGGTGTACGAGGCGTGCCACCTCAAGGGCAAGAAGCGGAACTACGACTGGCGGCTGGCGGCGCCCGACCGGGGAGCGGCGGCCGGGATGCGTTCGTTGGGCATCGGGGCGCTGCTCGGATTGGACGCCGAGTGGCGGCGGGAGGTGCTGGCCGTCGGCGCCCACGCGTCGGCGTTGTTGCGGCGGTGGTGGCGGTGCGAGGTGTCGGTGTCGCTGCCCCGGCTGCGACCGGCGGCGGGCGACTACCAGCCGGCCCGGCCCGTGACCGACGCCGAGCTGGTGCAGGTGGTGTGCGCCCTCCGCCTCTGCCTGCCCACGGTGGGCATCTCGTTGTCGACCCGGGAGGCACCCGCCTTCCGCGACGGCGTGTTCCGGCTGGGCGTGACCTCGATGTCGGCCGGTTCCCACACCGAGCCCGGCGGCTACGCCGAGGCGAGCGACGCCGAGCGCCAGTTCGAGGTGGCCGACGAACGCTCGCCGTCCGAGGTCGCATCGATGCTACGAGCCGCCGGCTACGAACCGGTCTGGAAGGACACCATCGGCGCCCGCCACCTGTCCTGACCGATCAGGTCAGGTCTGGGCGGCCGTCCGCAGGAGGCTGGGGGCGGCGCGGACGACTGATGCCTTGTGGAAGGCGTCGGAGGCGGCGGTGAGCCGGGCGTCCTCGTCGTCGGTGAGGTCGAGGTCGGCGGCGGCGACATTGGACTCGAGCTGGGCGACGGTCCGGGCGCCGGGGATCACGACCGTGTTGGGGCGCCGCAGCACCCACGCCAGCGCCACCTGGGCCGGACTGGCGCCGTGGTCGGCGGCCACCTCCCGGAGCACCGCCAGCAGGGGCGCCACCCGCCGGAGGTTCTCGGGCATGAAGAAGGGACTCGCCTTGCGGATCATCGACGACGGCCGGTGGGCCTCGTCGTAGCGTCCTCCCAGCAAGCCCTTCGCCAGCGGGCTGTAGGCGATCACCAGCCGGTCGGTCGAGGCCGCGTAGGCGAGCATCCCCCGCTCCGGCTTGCGGGCGACCAGGTTGTAGCAGACCTGGTTCGACAGCACGGGCGACCCCAGCCGCCGCTCCGCCGCCCGCCACCGACGCAAGGAGAAGTTGCTGACCCCCACGTGGGCGACCACCCCGGCGTCGACCAACCGGCGCATGCCGGCCATCGTCGACCGCAGGGGGACGAGGGGATTGGGCCAGTGCACCTGGTAGAGGTCGATGACATCGACCTCCAGCCGACCCGCGCTCCGCCGGCCGTGCCTCTCGACGACGCCGGCGAAGGGCGCCACCGGCCACACCTTGGTGGCCACGAACGCCTCCTTCCGCCGCCCGGCGATCGCCCGTCCCACGATCAGCTCCGACTGTCCGCCGGCGTAGACCTCGGCCGTGTCGATCAGGTCCACGCCCAGATCGAGGGCCCGGTGGACGATCGCCTCCGCCTCCACCGCCGCGTACCCCTCGCCGTAGCCCCACTCGGAGGACCCGAACTGCCACGTCCCCAGGCCCACCACCGAGACCCGGGCCCCGCCGACCTCCCGGTATCGCACGAGAAAGAGGTTAGGTGCTGGGAACCGACTCACCCGCGGCCGGCGTCTCACGGGCAGCTCACAACGACGGGAGGTCGATGATGCGCTCCACTCGACGAAGGACCTGGTTTCTCACGCTCACCGCGGCGACGGTGGGCTTCGCCGCCCTCGCCGGTCCCGCCCTCGCCTGCGGAGGCGTCTTCAGCCAGAACGGCGAGGTCAACCTCACCCGCACCACGACCCTGGCCGGCTACGCCAACGGCGTCGAGCACTACGTGACCGCCTTCGAGTTCGCCGGCGCGGGTGGGGCCTTCGGCTCGATCGTCCCCCTGCCGGGCGTGCCCACGTCGGTGGAGGAGGGCGGCGAGTGGACCCTCCAGCGCCTGGTCAAGGAGGTCACCCCGGTGCCGCCCCAGGCCCGTCTCGAGTTCGCCGCCTCCGCCGCCGCCGGCGACTCGGCCGAGATCCTGCTCGAGACCCGGGTGGGAGCCCTCGACCTGACCGTCCTCAAGGGCGGGGCCCAGGCCGTCGGGAAGTGGGCCGTCGACAACGGCTTCCTCCTCACCGCCGACGCCCCCGAGGTCCTCGACTTCTACGCCCGGCGCAGCCCGATCTTCCTCGCCGCCCGCTTCGACGCGGCCGCGGTGGTTGACAAGGGCGTCAACGTGGGCGACGGCACGCCGGTTCACATCACCATCCCCACCGACAACCCGTGGGTGCCGCTGCGCATCCTCGGCCTCGGCCGCCAGAACGGGGAGCGCATCGATGCCGACGTCTTCGTCCTCACCGAGCTCAAGCCCACGCTGCTCGCGGGCAGGGACTCGGCGGGTGTCGTCCTCGACCGGCAGGTGCCGGCGACCGACGCCCTGCTCACCGACCTCCGTTCCGACAAGGGCATGGAGTGGCTGCCCCAGTCGATGTGGCTGTCGTACCTGAAGGTGGCGGCGGCGCCGTCCGAGCTCACCTACGACCTGGCCATCGACGCCACCGGGGCGGGCCAGCCGTCGGCCGAGGCGGCCGGCCTGCTGGGCGCCGGTGAGACGGGCAACACCGACGGCGGACTGCTCGGCACCGCCACTGCGGACGATGCCAAGGGCGCGGGCCGGACCGCCGCCTTCGTCGGCATCGCCGGGCTGGTCGTGGTCGGCGTGGCCGGGGGCGTCGCCCTCGCCTACCGGCGCCGGTGATGTTCGGCCGCCGCACCCGGCTGGCCGCCGCCCTCCTGGCCGGGCTGGCCGGGATGGTGGGGTTGGCCGGGTGCGACGGCCCCGGTTCCGAGCGGACGGTCGAGCTCACCGTCCACTTCTCCCGGTACTCACCGGACCATTTCGACGTCGCCCCCGGCACCACCGTCAAGCTGGTGGTCCACAACCTCGACCCCATCGGCCACGAGCTGATCATCGGGGACGCCGGCGTCCACGAGCGCCACGAAAAGGGCACCGAGGCGTTCCACCCGCCCCGGCCGGGCGAGGTGTCGATCCCCGCCGGCGAGACCCGGGCCACCACCTACACCTTCGGCCCGACGAAAGGCCAGCCGGTGGAGTTCGGCTGCCACCTCCCCGGGCACTGGGCCTACGGCATGCGGGGTGTGGCCACCGTCGCCTGAGCTCGGCCGCTGCCACCGGACCAGGCGTCGACCAGGTCGAGCAGCTCGGGGAGGGCGGTGATGCGGGCGTCGGGCGGGTTCGGACCCTCCTCGTCGACCAACGGGTTGGGACGCAGGACGGTGCGCATGCCGACGGCGGCGGCGCCGGAGATGTCGTCCCACGGACGGTCGCCCACGAACACGGCGGTGGACGGGTCGTCGACCGCGAGGGCGGCGAGGGCGGCCCGGAAGGCGCTCGGGTGGGGCTTCTGGAAGGGCATCTCGCTGGTGTAGAGGCGGACGTCGATCAGCCCCGCCAGCCCGTCCCGCTCGAGGAAGCGCTCGAGGAAGGCCCGGGGCCAGTGGGTGTTGGACAGGAGTCCGATGCGCAGGCCCCGTCGGCGGAGGGCGGTGAGGGTCGGCGCCGCGTCGGGGTCATGGCGGACGTGGGGCGTCCACGAGTCGAGGTGACGGACGGCGGCCTCCTCCAGCAGCGCCTCGGCCACGTCGAGGTGGAGCTCGTCGGCGGCCGCGGCCAGCAGGTCGGCCAGGGTGGCGCTGCGCTGGTGGGTGGCGGTGGTGGTCCAGAAGGCGGCTTCGACCGCCACCAGCCGGTCGGTCAGCTCGTCCTCCCGCTCGGCCGCCAGGTGGCGGGCGGCCAGCCGCCAGGCGTCGACCAACTCGGCCGACACGAACTCGGAGAGCGTCCCGCCCCAGTCGAACACGACGGCCTCGAGCACCGGGCTGAACCTACCGCCGCGTCCCGGCCCACCGTCACCGGCTCCGGGGCCGCCGGTGCGGTCCGTGATCGACGTCGCCCTACCTCGAAGCGTTGTCCGGCCCCGCCGGAGGTTGACCCCAGCCGCCGCCGCCGGGGGTGAGGAGCCGCACCACGTCGCCGGCGGCCAGGTGGAGCGTGCACTTGTCGGGGAGCCGTTCGGCGCGGGACTCGTCGCCCGCGGGGAGGAGCCAGTTCTCGCCGGTGGCGCCGGGTCCGCCGCCATCCGCACCCCAGGGATGCGACGACCGGCGCTCGGTGATCAGGGAGACGGTGACATCCTCCAGCATCTCCAGGTCGCGCTCGATGCCCTCGCCGCCGGGCGACGCGCCCCCGCCGCCCGAGCCCCGCCGCAGCCGGTAGCGGCGGACCCGCATGGGGAAGGCCCGCTCCAGGGCTTCCACCGGCGTGTTCCTGGTATTGGTCATGCCCGTGTGGACGCCGCTCATCCCCGTCCGGCCGGGACGCCCCCCCTGCCCGCCGCCGACCGTCTCGTAGTAGACCCAGCCCGTCCCGCCCACCAGGGTGTTGTTCATCGTCCCCTGGCTGGCGCCGCCCAGCCGGCCGGGCATGGCCATGGCCAGCGCGCCAAGGCACACGTCTGCCACCCGCTGGCTCACCTCGACGTTGCCCGCCCCCACCGCCGCCGGCGGACGGGCCGCCACCAGGGTCCCTGCGGGGGCGATCACCTCGACCGGGCGCAGGGCGCCGCCGTTGGCGGGGATGGTGGGGTCGGTCGCCGACCGCAGGGCGAAGGCGACCGCGCTGACCGTCACCGCCTCCACCGCGTTCACGTTGCCCGGCCGCTGGCCGTCGGTGCCGGTGAAGTCGAACACGGCGGTCTCCCCGTCGACGGTGAGGGTGACCTCGATGTGGGCCGGACGTTGCTGCTCGGGCCTCGGTCCGCACGAGTCGATCACGTCGGAGAAGGTCCACCGTCCGTCGGGCACCTCGGCCAGGGCCGCCCGCATCCGCCGTTCGCCGTAGGCGGTGACCTCGTCGAAGGGGGCGCCGGCGGCGGCCAGGGCGACCAGCCGCTCGACGCCGACCACGTTGGCCCCCCGCTGGGCGTCGAGGTCGCCCCGGCGTTCGGCGGGCGTGCGGGAGTTGGCGCCCAGGATGTCCTCGATGCCGGCGGTGAGAAGCACCGGCGGGATGCGCAGGCCCTCCTGGTAGATCTCGGTGGCGTCGGCCGGGATCGACCCCGGCGCCATCCCGCCCACGTCGGCGTGGTGGGCCCGGTTGGCGGCCCAACCGACGAGGCGGCCGTCGAGGAAGCAGGGCGCCACCAGGGTGAGGTCGTTGAGGTGGGTGCCGCCGGCGAAGGGATCGTTGACGAGGACCTGGTCGCCCGCGCGGAGCCGGCCGTCGTGGCCGCCGAAGGCGGCGATGGCGGCGGCCACCGACGCGGGCATGGAGCCGAGGTGGACGGGGATGTGCTCGGCCTGCACCAGCAGCTCGCCGTCGGCGGTGAAGAGGGCGGCCGAGCAGTCGGCCCGCTCCTTGATGTTGGGGCTGAACGCGGCCCGGCGCAGCACCGCCCCCATCTCCTCGGCCACCCCTGCCAGCCGGGAGATCAGGATCTGCAGCTCGGCCGGGCCCAGCCCGCTCACCAGACGTGCCGCGTGACCCGGATGTCGCTCCGGCGGAGTCGCTTCTCCAACTCGTAGGAGCCGATGCCGGTGTAGTCCCGCTCGAGGATGTCGAGGATGTCGTCGCCCATCTGGCCCCCGAGGAGGACCACGAGGCGGGGGATATGGACGGCGTCGATCGTCTCGAACCACTCGTACTCGCCGTCGTCGCTCACGATGGCGGTGCCCGGGCCGAGGTCCTGGCCGTCGATGTGGAGGTCGCCCGCCTCGTCGACGTAGGCCTCCAGATGGCGGTAGTCCGACTCCGTGCGCTCCGCCCGCAGCGTGACCTTGCGTGTCATGTCGTCCTGCGTAGCACCCAGCTACCGTCGGCGGCGACGTCGGCCGACCATCCGTCGGGGATCCACACGGTGCAGTCGGCTTCGACGACGACGGCGGGACCGGAGGTGGGTCGTCGGTCGGCGTTCGACGGGGGGAGGTCGGTCACCGCCAGGGGCGGGGGGCGGCGGGCCCGGGCCCGGAGGGCGACGACCTCGATGGCCGCCTCGGGGCGGGCGTAGCCGTTGCGGCGACGATGTTCGTCGGGGAAGTCGGCGGGGGACGCGACGGTGAGCTCGTGGCTCTGGCCCGCGTACCGGCAGTCGAAGGAGGTGGTCACGTCGACGTCGCCCTCGGGGTCGGGGCCGCCGATGGCCCCGCGGGCCTCTTCGCCGAGGGCGGCGGCGGCGTCGGCCAGGCCGGAGGGGTCGGCCGGCGTCGGCCACGAGCGGACGAGGTCGCGCTGGCGGGGCGAGCACAGCAGCCCCACCGCCGACAGCACCCCGGCCCGGGGTGGCACGACCACCGCGGCCATGCCCAGGGCGTCGGCGACGGCGCAGGCGTGGAGGGGTCCGGCACCGCCGAAGGCGACCAGGGCCAGGGTCGACGGGTCGACCCCCCGCTCGACGGTGACCGCCCGTACCGCCCGCTCCATGGCCGCGTCGACCACCGCCACCAACCCCTTGGCGCTGATGCCGGCCTGGTCCAGAGCGCTCCGGGCGGCCGCCACGTCGAGCCGGCCCAGGTCGCCGAAGGCGGCGTCGACCGGGATGCGGCCGAGGACGAGGTCGGCGTCGGTGACGGTCGGTCGCCGCCCGCCCCGTCCGTAGCAGGCCGGGCCCGGGTCGGCGCCCGCGCTCCCGGGTCCCACGACGAGGGCGCCCCCGGGGTCGACGGAGGCGATCGAACCGCCGCCGGCACCGATGGTGTGGATGTCGAGGGCGGGCACGCGCACGGGGAAGCCGGCCGCCACCCGCCCCGGCGCGGGCTCGGGCATGCCTCCCTGGACGAGGCATACGTCGGTGCTCGTCCCGCCCATGTCGAAGGTGACGGCGCCGGCGAAGCCGGCGACCGCAGCCGCGGCCGCGCCGGCCACCACGCCCCCCGCCGGTCCCGACAGGAGGAGGGTGACGGGGAGCTCGGCCGCCTCGGCCGCGGGCACCAGTCCGCCGGCCGAGGTCATGACCAGGACCTCGTCGGCCAGCCGGTCGAGCTGGCGGAGGTAGTCGCGGCAGCGGGGCCGCAGGTAGGCGTTGAGGACGGTGGTGACGGTGCGCTCGTACTCCCGGAACTCGGGTGAGACGTCGGACGAGCAGGTGACGTCGAAGCCTCGTTCCCGGAGGCGGTCGGCCACGGCCCGCTCGTGGACCGGGTCGAGGTCGGCGTGGAGGAGGCAGACGGCCACCGCCTCGACGCCGTCGGGGACGTCGGGGTCGACCGACACCGGCTCGATCTCGGCTCCGGTGGCGTCGAGGCGGCCGTCGACCTCCAGTCGCAGGGGGCGGGGGACGAGGGGTTCGGGCCGGTCGGCCCACTGGTCGTAGAGCGAGGGCCGGTCCTGGCGGGCGATCTCGATCACGTCGGCGAAGCCCCGGTTGGTGACGAGGGCGACCACCGCCCCCCGCCGCTCCAAGAGGGCGTTGGTGGCGACCGTCGTCCCGTGGGCGAGGAGCCGGGGGCGCTTGGGGTGGCCGTCGAGGCCGGCGGCGACGGCCCGGGCCGGGTCGTCGGGGGTGCTCGACACCTTGACGACGGTGCCGTCGTCGGTGACCACGTCGGTGAAGGTCCCCCCGGTGTCGACGCCACAACGCACCCGACGAGTTTCGCCCACCACACTGGTGCGTCGTGGACCCCGTCAAACCCCTCGAGCCCCTCGTCGTCGAGAAGGCTGAGGGGCCGGTGGGCGCGGCGCCGGCCCCGGCGCGGGTGGGGCGATCGGTGTGGAGACTGCCGGAGGCGATCACGGCCGACGAGGGGTCGGGACTGGTGGCCTTCGGCGCCGACCTGGAGGTGGAGACGCTGGTCGACGCCTACCGGCGGGGCATCTTCCCCTGGCCCCACGAGGCGGTGCCCCTGCCCTGGTTCTCGCCCGACCCCCGAGGTGTGCTCGATGTGGCCGTCGGGGCGTCGGTGTCGAAGTCGTTGCGGCAACGGCTGCGGCGGTGTGGGTGGACGTCGACGGTCGACGCCGCCTTCGACGAGGTGGCGGCCGCCTGCGCCGACCGGCCGGCGGGGGAGGGCACGTGGGTCAACGCCGAGATGCGGACCGCCTACGGACGCCTCCACCGGCTGGGTTGGGCCCACAGCCTGGAGGTGTGGGACCGGGAAGGGCAGTTGGTCGGTGGTCTCTACGGGGTTCGGGTGGGCGGATGCTTCACGGGAGAGTCGATGTTCCACCGGGAGCCGGACGGGTCGAAGGTGGCGTTCGTCGACCTGGTGGACCGGTGGCGGGCGGCGGGTGGGGCGATCGTCGACGTGCAGATCCCCACCGACCACCTGGCCTCGTTGGGGGTGGTGGCGGTGCCGCGGGCGGAGTTCCTGGCCCGGCTGGCCCGGGTGCGGGACGCGCCGGTGGCCGTGGTGCGGGACCGGCTGCCGGTCAGCCGCCTGGCGTGAGCACCCACACCTCGTCCTCGCCGAGGGTGTCCTGCAGGGAACGGACGGTGCGGCCGACATTGGCGTCGTCGCCGTCCCACACCACGATGGCCTCGTGGACGTGGCGGGCGAGCCAGGCGTCGCGGCGGCGGAGGGCGGCACCGGCCAACTGCTTGGTGGCGGGCTGCTTGGCTTCGAGGAGGACGAACGACGCCGCCCGGTCGAGGAGCCGGCGGAAGTGGCGGCGACTCTCCGCCGGCCACACCCCGTCGGGGTCGGGATAGGGGAGGACGGCCACGAAAGGGACGTCGGCCGCGATGGCCGCCTCCGCCGCCAGCTGCTCGGCGCCCAGGCCGAGGCCGGTGAGGACGCCCAGGTCGGGGTGGAGCTGGCGCTTGGCCACGAGGATCTCGGTGAGCTTGTCGCGGACCTCTTTGGCCACCGGGTTGTCAGGGTCGTAGCCGCCCAGCTCGGGCGGTCGGTGGCCGGTGACGGCCACCAGGTGGCCCGCCGGCAGCCGGGGGTCGAGCGGGGCGCCGCCCGCCGGCGCGCCTCGTGGATCGTCGGGGGCACCCAGGTCGGCGGGGGCGCCGTCGCCCGTGCGGCCCTGTTGGGTACGGGCCGCCTCCACCGCCAGCCGGTCGACCAGGTCGTTGCCGGCGTCACCGCTGTGGCCCTTCACCCACCGGAACGCGATCCGGAGCGGGTCCCGCCTGACCTCTTGGATGAGCGGCTCCCACAGGTCGCGGTTGGCCACCGGCTTCTTGGCTGACGTCAGCCACCCTCGTGCGATCCACGACTCCCACCACCGGTCGCGGAAGCAGTTCACGACATAGGTGGAGTCGCTGACCACGTCCAACGGCCCGTCGAGCGTGCGCACCGCGTCGAGGACGGCGTGGATCTCCATCCGCTGGTTGGTGGTGTGCGCCTCCGCCCCGCTGGCGTACCGTCCCCCCGGCACGGCCCACGCCCACCCGCCCGGCCCCGGGTTCCCCAGGCAAGCCCCGTCGGTGAACACGACCGTCGTCACGCGGCGGCCGCCGCCCGGAGCGCCCGGACGTTGCGGACCAGGACGCTCGGCGCGGTCGCCGAGGTGACGATGAGCACCCGCCAGCCGGCCGCAGTGAGGGCACTGGTGCGGGCCGCGTCGTGGTCGAACGAGCTGCGACTCCCGTGGAACTCCCAGCCGTTGTACTCGATGGCGATCCGTTCGTCGGGGTAGGCCCAGTCGAGCAGGAACACCGTGCCTCCGACATCGACCTGGTACTGCGGAACCGGCTCCCCGAGGCCCGCTCCCACCAGGATCCGACGGACATCGAGCTCGGCCGCGCTGTCGCCCGGGTGGAAGCCGGGGAGTCGAGCCTCGAGCACCGCCCGCAGCACCGTGAGCCGATGCCGACCCCGACAGGCGAGCACGTCGCACGCCTCTCGCAGATCGTCCAGATCGAGCAGGTGCCGGCGGAGTCCGTCGTCGACGAGGCGACCGAGCAGCTGGGGCCCCACGATGGCCGAGAGGTCGGCCAGTGTCCGGGCCGGAGTCGTCACCCGCAGGCCGAGGTGGACGGTGACGTGGTGGGCGGGGAACGTCTGCGACTGATGGGCCCGGACGCCGGGCAGCCGGACGCGGCCCGGCCCGGGCATCGTCAGCTCCGGTACCTCGGCGACGATCCCCGGCAGGCGCGAGATCTCGGCCGCGGAGCAGAAGGACGCGGCCGCGGTGGGGCCGGCCGCGAGGAGCGCGGCCCGGAGCGGCTGCGAGCGGGTGATCGGCGCGCCCGCCTGCCGGTAGACGCCCCGCCGCACGATGACGAGCCCTCCGGTCCGGAGCCGATACTCCAATTGTCTCTGGGTGAGGTGGTCACGCGACTGGTGGTAGGTGACGAGTCCCCCTTGGGATGTGGCGAGGGCGGCCAGCTCCTGATCGGCCATGGCGGCCCATTCAAGCGGGTGGCTGCGACAGCCGCCGAGCGATCGCCACGAACACCCCCTCCATGGCGGACTCGTGCCAATCGCTCGGCGGCGCCGGCGGAACCGCCCGAGCGATCGCCACGAAGACCCCCTCCACCGCGGACTCGTGCCAATCGCTCACCCGGACCCGGCGGCACCCGGCGAACCGCCCGAGCGATCGCCGCGAACACCCCCTCCATGGCGGACTCGTGCCAATCGCTCGGGCGCGTAACGCGATCGTCATCGTTGGATGGAAGCATGGGGGGGTGATCTTTGACGGATTCTCCGCCCAAGGCCCTGACATCGATCCCGAGGAGACGTCCGAGTGGGTGGACTCGCTCGACGCGGTGGTCGGTGTCCGGGGCAAGACCCGGGCCCGGTTCCTGGTGATGAAGCTGCTCGAGCGGGCCCGCGAGCTCCAGGTGGGGTTCCCGGCCACGGTGTCGAGCGACTACATCAACTCCATCCCGCCCGAGCGCGAGCCGTGGTTCCCGGGGGACGAGACCATGGAGCGCCGCATCCGGGCCTTCGTGCGGTGGAACGCGGCCGTCATGGTCACCCGGGCCAACTCCAAGGCGCCCGGCATCGGTGGGCACCTGGCCACCTACGCCAGCTCGGCCGCCCTGTACGAGGTCGGCTTCAACCACTTCTTCCGGGGCAAGGACGACGGCCAGCCCGGCGACCAGGTCTTCTTCCAGGGCCACGCCGCCCCCGGCATCTACGCCCGGGCCTTCCTCGAAGGACGCCTCAGCGAACAGCAGCTCGACAACTTCCGCCAGGAGATCGGTGGCCACGGCCTGTCCAGCTACCCCCACCCCCGGCTCATGCCCGACTTCTGGGAGTTCCCCACCGTCAGCATGGGCATCGGCCCCATCAACGCCATCTACCAGGCCCGATTCAACCGTTACCTGGCCAACCGGCGCATCGCCGACACCAGCCGATCGAGGGTGTGGGCCTTCCTGGGCGACGGCGAGTGCGACGAGCCCGAGTCCCTCGGCGCCCTCAGCCTGGCCGCCCGAGAGTCCCTCGACAACCTCACCTTCGTCGTCAACTGCAACCTCCAGCGCCTCGACGGTCCCGTCCGGGGCAACGGCAAGATCATCCAGGAGCTGGAAGCCGTCTTCCGGGGCGCGGGGTGGAACGTCATCAAGGTCATCTGGGGCTCCAAGTGGGACGAGCTGCTCGCCCGCGACGTCGACGGTGTCCTCGTCAACAAGATGAACACCACCCTCGACGGCGAGTTCCAGAAGTTCGCCGTCGAGTCCGGCGCCTACATCCGCCAGCACTTCTTCGGCCCCGACCCCCGCCTCCGCGCCCTTGTCGAGCACCTCACCGACGACGAGCTGCGCACCCTGCCGAGAGGCGGGCACGACTACCACAAGCTCTACGCCGCCTACCGGGCTGCGGTCGAGCACGAGGGGGCGCCCACCGCCATCCTGGCCAAGACGATCAAGGGGTGGACCCTCGGCCCGGGCGTGGAGGCCCGCAACGCCACCCACCAGATCAAGAAGATGTCGAAGAAAGACCTGCGCGAGTTCCGCGACCGCCTCCACATCGACGACCTGCTCCCCGACGAGGCGCTGGCCGACGCCGACCAGCCGCCCTACTGCCGCCCGGCCCAGAACTCACCCGAGTTCGAGTACATGATGGAGCGGCGGCGGGCGCTCGACGGCTCGATCCCGAAGCGCATCGTCCGCGCCCGCCAGCTCCCGATGCCCGCGCCCAAGGTCTTCGACGCGACCAAGGCCGGCTCCGGCAACCGCCAGGTGTCCACCACCATGGCCTTCGCCGGGCTGCTCCGCGACCTCCTCCGGGACAAGGCCCTCGGCCCCCGGGTGGTGCCGATCATCCCCGACGAGGCCCGCACCTTCGGCATGGACTCCCTCTTCCCCGAGGTCGGCATCTACGCCGCCCACGGCCAGCTCTACGAGCCGGTCGACGCCCACCTCCTCCTCTCCTACAAGGAGCGGAAGGACGGCCAGATCCTGGAGGAGGGGATCACCGAGGCCGGGTCGATGGCCAGCTTCGCCGCCGCCGGCACCGCCTACGCCACCCACGGCACGCCGATGCTGCCCTTCTTCATCTTCTACTCGATGTTCGGGTTCCAGCGGGTGGGCGACCTCATCTGGGCCTTCGGCGACTCCCGGGGACGGGGGTTCCTGTGCGGCGCCACCGCCGGCCGCACCACCCTCCACGGCGAGGGCCTCCAGCACGCCGACGGCCACAGCCTGATCCTGGGCTCGACCGTGCCCAACCTGGCCGCCTACGACCCCGCCTTCGCCTACGAGCTGGGCGTGATCGTGGAGGACGGCATCCGCCGCATGTACGGCCCCGAGCCGGAGGACATCTTCTACTACCTCACCCTCTACAACGAGAACTACGCCATGCCGACCATGCCCGAGGGAGTCGAGGACGGCATCCGCCGGGGCCTGTACCGGTTCGCGACCGCGCCCGAGGGCCCCTCCCGCCGGGCGACGGTGCTCTTCAGCGGCACTGCCCAGGGCGCGGCCCGGGAGGCCCAGCAGCTGCTGGCGGCCGACCACGACGTGGCCGTCGAGCTGTGGAGCGCGACCTCCTACAAGGCCCTGCGGGAGGACGCCCTCTCCGCCGAGCGGTGGAACCGGCTGCACCCCACCGATTCGCCCCGCACGCCCTACGTCACCGAGGTTCTCACCGGCGCCGAGGGGCCGGTGGTGGCCGTCACCGACTTCATGAAGATGGTGCCCGACCAGGTGGCCCGGTGGATCCCGGCCCCGTTCGTACCCCTGGGAACCGACGGCTACGGACGGTCGGACACGGCGGCCAACCTCCGCCGCCACTTCGAGACCGACGCCGCCCACGTGGTGGTGGCCGTGCTCGAGTCCCTGGCCCGGGCCGACGAGGCCAAGCCGGAGGAGGTGGCCGACGCCATCGCCCGCTACCGCCTTGACCCCGAGCTCCCCGATCCCCGGGTGCGTTAGGGGACCGATCGGCGCGAGTGGTCGCTCGGGCGCGGCGGATGGGAGGCTGGCCCGGTGACGAAGAACTTCCGCGCCATCGCCTATGTCGAAGCGATCAGCTTCCTCCTCCTGCTCTCCGCCAGCTTCGTGAAGCGGGTGGTCGAGGGTCCCGACCTGGTCCCCGTGGTGGGGATGGTCCACGGCATCATCTTCCTGATCTACCTGGTCTTCGTGCTCAAGGTCCGGCCGGAGCAGGGTTGGGGCCTCGGACGCACCATCTGGGTGATCGTGGCGGCCGCCATCCCCTTGGGCGGCTTCTTCGTGGGCCGCGACCTCAAGACGCCGGTCGCCGAAGGGGCCGGCTGACGGGATGGCGCCGAACGTGCTCCACCTCACGGGCGACGTCGAGGCGGACGCGCTCCTCAGCTCGGACCCGTTGGCACTCGTGATCGGCATGCTGCTCGACCAGCAGGTGCCGATGGAGAAGGCGTTCCGCAGCCCCCGCGACCTCAAGGAGCGCCTCGGGGGACGGCTCGACCCGGCCGAGATCGCCGACTACGAGCCGGAGGCGTTCGCCGCCATCTTCGCCCGTCCGCCGGCGCTGCACCGGTTCCCCGGCTCGATGGCCGCCCGCACCCAGGCCCTCGCCCGGGCCGTCGTCGACGACTACGGGGGATCGGCCGCCGCCATCTGGGAGACGGCCGCCACCGGCCGGGACGTCTACCAGCGGCTGAAGGCGCTGCCCGGCTTCGGCGACCAGAAGGCCCGCATCTTCCTCGCCCTGCTGGCCAAGCGCCTGGGGGTGCAGCCCCCGGGATGGGAGGAGGCCGCCGGGCCGTACGCGGCCGACGGCTTCTACTCGGTGGCCGACATCGACAGCCCCGACTCGCTGGCCAAGGTGCGGGAGTACAAGCGGGCCAAGAAGGCGGCGGCCAAGGCGGGCTCCCCCGACGGATGAAGGTGGTGGCCAACGGCGACCCGGTGGAGCTGCCGGAAGGGTCCACGGTCGACGACCTGCTGGTGCGCCTCGGCCTGGGCGGACGGTGGGTGCTGGTCGAGCGCAACGGCGAGCCGGTGGAGCGCCGCCACCTGTCGACGACCGTCCTGGCCGACGGCGACCGTCTGGAGCTGGTCCGGGCCGTCGCCGGCGGATGAGTTCCACCGACCGACAGGAACGGCTGGCCGGTCGCCGCCTCTACCTGTGCACGGCCGACCGCCCCGACCTCGATACCTTCCTCGACGCCTGCCTGGCCGGCGGCGTCGACCTCGTCCAACTCCGGGACAAGCACCTCGACGCCCGTCCGCTCATCGACCGGGCCCGGGTGGCGGCGGCCGTGTGCCGCGACCACGGCGTGCCCTTCATCCTCAACGACCGCCCCGACCTGGCCCTCGAGGCCGGTGCCGACGGCGTCCATGTCGGCCAGGACGACGCCCCGCCCGCCCTCGCCCGGCGCCTCCTCGGCCCCGACGCCATCATCGGCTTCTCCACCCACGCCCCGGCCGAGCTGGACGCCTCCGCCGGGGAACCGGTCGACTACGTGTCGACGGGGCCGGTGAACGCCACCCCGACCAAGCCCGGCCGCCCCGGCACCGGCCTCGGGTACCTGCGCTACGCGGCCGCCACCGTGGCGGACACCCGACCGTGGTTCGTCACCGGCGGGGTCACGCCGGCGACGGTGGGTGACATGGCGGCCGCCGGCGCCGGCCGCTTCGTCGTCGTGCGGTGGCTGACCGAGTCGGACGACCCGAAGGCCGCCGCCCACGCGCTCGCCCAGGCCATCGGCGAGGCGATCGCCCGTCAGTCGACCGGCTGACGCTCCATCCAGCCGATGAGGATGGCCACCGCCCGGGGGTCGTGGCGCAGGCGGTGGCCGGCTTCGGGGACGATTCGCAGCTCGGCCCTGCCGTCGGTGGCGTCGGCCAGCCAGCGGGCGTCCTGCAGGTGGACGATCTCGTCCTCGCCGCCGTGGATGAGCAGCACCGGCCGGGGCGGGATCTTGCCGATCACGACGATGGGACGGATCTCCATCAGCTCGCGGGTCCAGAGGTCCATGTCGGGGGGGAAGTGGGGATCGCGCACCACTCCGATGCGCCGGGTGTGCTCCAGGAAACTCTCAGGATCGGCGCCCCAGTCCCGGAAGTCGGCGTGGGGCGCGAGGGCGGCGACGCCGCCGACCCGGTCGTCCTCGGCCGCGGCGCAGATGGCCAGGGCTCCACCCGTCCCCGTACCGGCCAGCCACACGCCCGTGACCAGGTCGGTGGCGAGCAGGAAGTCGATGGCCGCCCGCAGGTCGGTGAGCCAGCCGGAGAGGGAGAAGTCGCCCTCGGAGGCGCCCGCGCCCCGGAAGTTGAAGGTGAGGACGGTCCAGCCGGTGTCGGCGGCCAGCCGTTCGGCGAACTCGGGGAACGTCTGGCCGGACGTGGCCGAGCCGCCGGGGCCGGCGGGGAAGCCGTGGCACAGCACCAGCCCCCTGGACCCGGTGAAGCCGGAATCGTCCGGGGGGCGGTGCAGGTGGCCGGCCAGGAGGTGCCCGCCGGAGTCGATCTCGATGCGCATCCCCACCCCCGTTCGTATCCGCTCGCGCCGAGGGGGCGCGGTGAGCGCCCCCTCGGCTGTCGTTCTTGCTGGAAAGGAAAACCCGAGATCTACGGACTAACTCCGGATGGGACCAGGACCGGACGCGATCTCGAGCGGTGACCGGCGGTATTCGCCAGCGTGGCCCAGCTGACCGCTAGCGGACAGCCACCTCCGAGGTCCCAAAACTACTGTCGCTCAGTTGGACCACCTCCTTTCTTCGGTCTACGTATGAAAGCACAACCGAGGACGAAAGTGGTGAAGGTTTACTCGTCGGGTTCGGCGACCCGTCCGACGGCGCCGATCTCCTCCAGGTAGCGCATCTGGGCGTCGAGCACGGCGTGCACCTGGGCCGGCGTGTAGGGGCTGCCGCTGGCCTCCGACCGCAGGAGGACGAAGTCGACCGTCTCCGCCCCGCTCACGACCACCGGCCCCTCCACGTGGGGCCGGTCCCCGTTGGACGCCACCCCCCGCAGGCGGAAGTACTCGAGGTGCCAGTCGAGGATCCTGCGCACGTCGTCGGGGCTGAGGACCGACGCCACCTCCAGCCCGACGTGGTCGCACACGTAGGCCACCGCCTCCTCGAAGTCGAACGACCGCTGCGGCGGACGGGCGGCCAGCCGGCGCACCTCCCGTCCGATGACGACGGCGGCGATGGCGAACACCCCGGCGACCGCCAGTGCGACGAGGAGTACGGCCACATCGGCAGGCTAGCGGCCGGTCCCGCGGGAGGCGGCCGTGGACGGTGGTCAGAGCCCGAGCCGGTGGAAGAGCCGCTGGCGGTGGAACCGGGGGTCGCCGAAGAGGAGCCGCGACGATTTCGCCCGCTTGAAGTAGAGGTGGGCGTCGTGGTCCCACGTGAAGCCCAGGCCGCCGTGGAGGTGGATGGTCTCGGTGGCCACGAAGGCGTAGGCGTCGGAAGCGACCACCTGGGCGGTGGCCGCGGCCCTAGGCCGCTCGGCGGACCCGGATGCCGCGGCGTGGGTGGCCCAGGCCGACGCCGACCGGGCCGACTCGACCTCCAGCAGCATGTCCGCGCACCGGTGCTGGACGGCCTGGAAGCTGCCGATCGGCCGGCCGAACTGCACCCGCCGGCGGACATGGGCCACCGTCATGTCGAGGCACCGTTGGACGCCCCCGACCTGCTCCGCGGCCAGGAGCGTGGCCGCCAGATCGAGCAGAAGGTCGAAGGCGGTCTCGTCGCCGACCAGCCGCCCGGGCGTGGCCGAGAGCTCGACGCGGGTCTGCTGGCGGGTCATGTCCACCGTCGCCAGGCGGGTCGCGGTCAGGCCGGGGGCGTCGCCGTCGACGACGAACAGGGCGACGCCGCCATCGGTGCCGGTCCGGCCGGCCACGAGCAGGGTGTCGGCCACCCAGCCGTCCACGACGAAGCTCTTGTGGCCGTCGAGTCGCCAGCCGCCGCCGGCGGACGGCGTGGCCGCCAGCGTCACCCCCTCCGGGTCCCACCGGCCGGAGTCCTCGGCCACGGCCAGGGCCACGATCGAGTCCGGGTCCCATCCGCCGAGCACACACCGGGCCACTGCCGTCCCCAGGAGGGGGGCGCAGAGCAGGACGGCGCCGGCCTCCTCCACGACCACGGCCAGGTCGGCGACCGGGAGGGACAGCCAGTCCCGGGCCACGATCTCGGCCCACACCGCCGGGTCGTAGCCCCGATCCGTCTCCATCAACCGGCGGACCTCAGCCGGCGGTGAGGTCTCGGCGAAGAACGCCCGCGCCTCGGCCCGCAGGGCGTCCCGGGCGGAGGACGAGGCGTCGGACACGGGCCATACTCAAATGCATGGCTGACGGTGCGCTCCACTACGTGGACTCCCAGGTCGAGATCACCCGTCTGGTGGTGGGACCGGTGGCCAACAACGTCTTTGTCGTCCGCTGCCGGGAGACGGGGGAGGCGGCCCTGCTCGACGCGGCCAACGAGCACGACAAACTGCTCGAGCTGTGCCGGCGGCTCGACGTCCGCCAGGTGCTCGAGACCCACGGCCACTGGGACCACATCCAGGCCGTCCCCGCCGTCCGGGAGGCGGGTTACCTGGTCGGCGTGACGGCGGCCGACGCGGCCATGCTCCCGTCCTACGACTTCCTGCTGGAGGACGAGAGCGTCATTCCGGTCGGCCGCCTCCGGCTGCACACGATCCTCACCCCCGGCCACACGCCGGGGTCGATGTGCTTCAGGATCGAGGGCTCACCGGTGCTGTTCTCGGGCGACACCCTCTTCCCCGGCGGTCCCGGTGCCACCAAGTGGGAGTACTCCGACTTCGCCACGATCATCCGCTCCATCGACGACCGCCTGTTCGCCACTCTCCCGCCGGACACGCTCGTCCTCCCCGGCCACGGCCTCGACACCACCATCGGCAGCGAGCGCCCCCACCTCCAGGAGTGGGTCGACCGAGGCTGGTAAACCGATCGAACTGGTGACAGTTACAGCCCCCCGAGGGCGGTAAGTGTCACCGGTTCGAGGGGGGCGTCAGGCGGTGAGGGGGTCGCGGGGGGCGCCGACGACCTCGATGTCGGGGGGGAGGCCCTCGATCTTGGTGCCGGCCCGGTCGACGTCGATGGTGATGCGCTGGCCGGCGAGGGGGATGTTGGCCACCCGCAGGCGGCCCATCCACTCGGGCAGTTCGGGGTCGACCCACACCTTGTCGTGGGGGACCCACGGGTCGAAGCGCAGCAGCGTCCGGAGGAACAGCAGGGGCGAGGCCGCGGCCCAGGCCTGGGGCGTGCACGACGACGGGTAGCTCACGGGAAAGGGCACGTCGTCGCGGGGGAGGCCGCCGAACAGCTCGGGCAGGCCGTGGTCGAAATGGGTGGCCGCGTCGAGCAGGCCCTTGATGACCCGGTAGGCCTCGTCCTTGAACCCGTAGCGCATGAGCCCGGCCGCGATGATGGCGTTGTCGTGGGGCCAGATCGACCCGATGTGGTAGCTGATGGGGTTGTAGCCGGACATGGTGGTGGCCAGGGTGCGGATGCCGAAGCCGCTGAACATCTCCGGCGACAGCAGCCGCTCCGCCACCAGCGGGGCCCGCTCCTCGTCGACGATCCCCGTCCACAGGCAGTGGCCGATGTTCGAGGCCAGGGCGTCGATCGGGCGCTTGTCGCAGTCAAGGCCCATGGCGTACCAGCCCTGCTTGGGCAGCCAGAAGTCACGGTTGAACGCGACCTTGAGGTCGTTGGCCCGGGCCCGGTAGTCGACGGCCAGGTCGTCGTCGCCCGCCTCGTCGGCGAAGTGGGCCCGGGCCAGGTAGGCGGCGTAGACGTAGCCCTGCACCTCGCACAGGGCTATCGGAGGACGGGCCAGGCGGCCGTCGGCGAAGCGGATGGCGTTCCAGGAGTCCTTCCAGCCCTGGTTGGCCAGACCCTTGTCGGACGCCCGGCGGTACTCGACATACCCGTCGCCGTCCTTGTCGCCGTACTCCTCGATCCACGACAGGGCCCGGTCGGCGGCGGGCAGGAGGGCGTCGACCACGTCCGGGGCCAGGCCCCACCGGCGCAGCTCGCCCAGCAGCATCACGAACAGGGGGGTGGCGTCGGCCGACCCGTAGTAGACGTCGCCCCCGCCCAGAGACAGCGACGGCGCCTCGCCGAAGCGCATCTCGTGGAGGATCTTGCCCGGCTCCTCGTCCTGGCGGGGGTCGACGCGGGTGCCCTGGAAACGGGCCAGCGTCTGGAGCACACCCTTGGCCAGGTCGGGGTCGACCAGGAGCGCCATCCAGGCCGTGAGCAGGGAGTCGCGGCCGAAGAGGGTCATGAACCAGGGAGCCCCCGCCGCCACCACCGTCCGTTCCGGGTGGTCGGGGTCGAAGATGCGCAGGGCGCCCAGGTCCTCGGCCGAGCGGGCCACCACCTTGCGCAGGTCCTCGTAGTCGGTCTCCACCCGGGGGACGATGCTGCGCCACTGGTGGAGCCGCTGGGTGGGCGTGGCGTGCTCCACCGGCTGGCCACAGAGGTAGCGGGGCTCGATCTCGTCGCCCTCGATCACGGGCGTGAACTGGAGGCAGAGGGTCCAGCTCTCCCGGGCGGGGATCACCAGCTCGTAGTGGAGGGTGGACGACAGGACCCGGGCCGGCTCGCTGGCCGCCACCCGCAGGCCCTTGGTGGTGGCGCCTTTGCGGTAGTCGAAGGCCAGCCCGGAGGCCGACGTGTGCAGCTCCACGTTGCCCTCGGTGCGCGTCAGCCCTTCCTTCACCCGGAAGAGGTTGGCGAAGTCGGCCGCGAAGGCGATCTCGACCGAGCAGTAGGCCGCCTCCTCGCCGTAGTTCGACAGGACCACGTCCTCCCGCATGCCCCGTCCCACATACCGGTAGCGGAACACCATGAGCGAGCTCTCGGCCGCGCCCGGCCGGGTCTGGCTGCGGAGGACGAACGTGGCCGAGAACGGGTTCGACGTCTCCGCCGCCAGCGGCTCGGGGGGGTAGTCGTTGATCTTCAGCTCGAGGCCCGACAGGAACCGGGTGTCACGGAAGAACAGGCCCTGGGCCGCCCCCGCCCGGATGTCGCCGCTGCGGTCGGAGATGCAGAAGGAGGCGCCTTCGACCAGGGTGACGTGGCCGTCGGCCTGACCCAGCGACGGGCTGGCGCCCATGAAGGTCCACGGATCGGCGATGGGCCCGACGATAGCCAACCCGGTCGATGCCATACCCCGGGCCAATTTCCCCTACGGCGGTAGGTGTAATAATGGAGTCGTGGGCGAGCCGCTGTTCGAGATCAAGGACCTGCACGTTTCGGTCGAGGGGACGGAGATCCTCAAGGGCGTCGACCTCACCGTGATGCCGGGCGAGGTGCACGCCCTCATGGGGCCCAACGGGTCGGGGAAATCCACCCTGGCCAACACCCTCCTGGCCCATCCCGACTACGAGGTCACGTCGGGCACCGTCCGCTTCAAGGGCGACGACATCACCGACTGGGCCACCGACGTCCGGGGCAAGGCCGGGCTGTTCCTCGCCTTCCAATACCCGGAGGAGATCCCCGGGGTGTCGGTGGTGCAGTTCCTGCGCCAGGCGCTGTCGGCCCGCAAGGGCATCGACCTGTCGGTGCTCGAGCTGCGGCTTTCGATCATGGAGTGGATGGCCCGGCTGGGAATCGACCCGTCCTTCGGCGACCGCTACCTCAACGAGGGCTTCTCGGGCGGTGAGAAGAAGCGCAACGAGGTCCTGCAGATGGCGATCCTCGAGCCCGAGTTCGCCGTCCTCGACGAGACCGACTCCGGCCTCGACATCGACGCCCTGAAGACCGTGTCCAACGGGGTCTCCGAGGTGCGCAAGGACCGGCCCGAGCTGGGCGTGCTGCTGATCACCCACTACCAGCGCATCCTGCAGTACCTCGAGCCCGACGTGGTCCACATCCTGGTCGACGGCCGCATCGTGGCCCAGGGCGACGCCGACCTGGCCCACCGCCTCGAGCGAGAGGGTTACGACGCGTGGCGAACAGCCTGAAAGCAGCGGTCAAAGCCGACTTTCCGCTTCTCAACCAGGGGCGCAAGCTCGTCTATCTCGACTCCGCGGCCAGCTCGCAGAAGCCCCAGGCGGTCCTCGACGCCATGGACCACTACTACGAGAACACCCACGCCAACGTGCACCGGGGCGTGTACCGGCTGGCGGAGGAGGCCACCGCCGCCTTCGAGGGCGCCCGGTCGAAGGTGGCCCGCTTCATCGGCGCCCCGTCGTCCACCGAGGTCGTGTTCACCAAGAACGCCACCGAGGCCATCAACCTGGTGGCGCACAGCTGGGGCCGCCACTGCCTGCCGGCGGGCAAGGCCATCCTGCTCACCGAGATGGAGCACCACGCCAACCTCGTCCCCTGGCTGATGCTCCGCGACGACACCGGCGTCGAGCTGCGCTACCTGCCGGTGGCCGCCGACGGCACCCTGGTCCTCGACGACCTCGACCGGCTGCTCGACGGGGTGGGGCTGGTGAGCGTCACCGCCATGTCCAACGTGCTGGGCACGCTCAACCCGATCCGCCGGCTGGCCGACGCCGCCCACGCGGTGGGGGCGATCATGCTCGTCGACGGCTCCCAGTACGTCCCCCACCTACCCACCGACGTGGCCGAGCTGGGCTGCGACCTGCTCGCCTTCACCGGCCACAAGATGTGCGGGCCCACCGGCATCGGGGTCCTGTGGGGCAAGGAGGAGCTGCTCGACTCCATGCCCGCCTTCCTGGGCGGGGGCGAGATGATCACCGACGTCCGTCTCGACGGCTGGAAGCCCAACGTCCTGCCCTGGAAGTTCGAGGCGGGCACCCCGCCCATCGCCGAGGCGGTCGGGCTGGGGGCGGCGGTCGACTACCTCACCGGGCTGGGCATGGACGCGGTCCGGCGCCACGAGATCGAGCTCACCACCTACGCCCTCACCACCCTGGCCGAGCGCCACGGCGACGACCTCAACGTGTTCGGCCCGGCCGACCCCGAGGGACGGGGCGGGGTGCTCTCCTTCGCCTACCAGGACATCCACCCCCACGACCTCTCCCAGGTCCTGGACGAGACCGGGGTGTGCATCCGCGCCGGGCACCACTGCGCCAAGCCGTTGATGCGGCGGATGGGCGTCAACGCCACTGCCCGGGCGTCGGTCTACGTGTACAACGACGAGTCCGACGTCGACGCGTTGTCCGAAGCGCTTCTGTCCGCGTCCAAATTCTTCAGCTAGAGCCGAGGCCCCCTGATGTCGCTCGAAGACCTGTACCGCGAGATCATCCTCGACCACTACCGCAACCCGCGGAACCGGGGCGACCTACCCAGCCCCCCCGCCCTGCGGGTGGAGGGTTTCAACCCCCTGTGCGGCGACGAGGTCGTTCTCTACGTCGACATGGTGGTGGCCGACGACAGTGTGGCTGACGGTGGGGGCACCGACCGGGTGGCCGACATCCGCATCTCCGGGCAGGGCTGCTCCATCAGCCAGTCGTCGGCGTCGATGATGTCGGCCGCGGTGAAGGGTCGCACCGCCTCCGAGGCCCGTGACCTGATCCGGGCGTTCAAGGCCATGATGTCGATCCACGAGCACCGCCTCGACGGCGAGGGCCGGGAGGTGTTCGAGCCGGTCGTCCCCAACCCCGACATCAAGCTGGGCGACCTCGAGGCCCTCCGCGGCGTGGTCAAGTTTCCGGTAAGAATCAAATGCGCCACCCTGTCGTGGAACACGCTGGCCCAGGCGCTCGACGAGGCCCGGTCGGGCCCGGCGCCGAGCGCGGCTGCACAGAGCGTTACCACCGAAGCCGAAGGAGCCTGATGCCCCGAGTCCGAGTGCGAGTCCTCTCGTCCGTCCTGGCCGTGGCCGCCCTGGTCGGCCTGGCCGGCTGTAGCAGCGACAAGAAGACGGACACCACCGCCGGCGCCACCACCACGGTGGTTCCGACCACGCCCACCACCCGGCTCTACACGGGCGACCCCAACTCCGTGTTCTGCACCCTGGCCCGGGAAAACGCCACCCGGGTCTCCCAGGTCGGCACCGCGGCGGCGAGCCCGGAGCAGCTGGCGGCCCTGCTGGAGCAGGTGGCCCCGGCTGTCCGCGAGATCGTCAAGGTCACCCCGCCCGAGCTCAAGGACGAAATCCCGGTGCTGGCCGATGGCTTCGAGAAGATGCTCGCCTCGGCCAAGGAGGGCCAGATCGACCTCTCCGTCCTCAGCGACGCGAAGTTCCAGGCCGCGGGACGGGAACTGGCCTCCTACGGTCGGCAGGTCTGCGGCATCACCGCCTGACAGGCGGGCGCAGTCGGGGGGCTGGGAAGCGCCCCCCGACGGCCCCCCAACGTCAAAGGCTACGGCGTTGACCGCCTTCGGCGGGCTGTCTTCTTGGTCCGACAAGCCAAGGCCTTCCGCCGGCTTGTCGGTCCGCCGGCCAACTTCGCCGGCGGACTGGCCGCAGTCGGGGGGCTGGGAAGCGCCCCCCGACGGCCCCCCAACGTCAAAGGCCACGGCGGTGACCGCCTAACAGTCGGGGGGCTGGGAAGCGCCCCCCGACGGCCCCCCAACGTCAAAGGCCACGGCGGTGAGCGCCTTCGGCGGGCTGTCTTGTTGTTCCGACAGCCAAGGCCTTCGGCCGGCTTGTCGGTCCGTCGGCCAACTTCGCCGGCGGAGTGGCGGGCGCAACAAGCGGCCCCCGACGGCCCCGCAACGTCAAAGGGCATGGCGGTGACCGCCTTGGGCGGGCTGTCTTGTTGTTCCGACAGGCCAAGGGCTTCGGCCGGCTTGTCGGTTCGCCGGCGGACTGGCGGGGGCAACCGGGGGACGGCAGCGGCGGCCTGTCGTACTGTCGGCCTGGTGAACGGTGATCACATTCGGGGGCTGCTCGCTTCGGGGGGGACGGTGCTCATGCCGGGCGTCTACGACGCCCTGTCGGCCCGGCTGGCGGCCGACGCCGGGTTTCCGGTGGCGTTCCTGTCCGGCTACGCCACGTCGGCCAGCCTCCTCGCCCTGCCCGACTTCGGGTACCTGACCCAGGGGGAGATGGCCGACGTGGCCCGGCGGGTGTGCCGGGCCGCCCCCGAGATGGCCGTGATCGTCGACGCCGACACCGGCTACGGCAACGCCCTCAACACCCGGCGCACGGTGGAGCTGTTCGAGTCGGCCGGCGGCGCGGGCATCTTCCTGGAGGACCAGGTGTGGCCCAAGAAATGCGGACACATGGCCGGCAAGCGGGTCGTCCCCCGGGGTGACTGGCTCTCGAAGCTGGAGGCCGCCCTCGACGCCCGCACCCAGGGCCTGTTCGTGGTGGCCCGCACCGACGCCCGGTCGGCGGTCGGCCTCGACGAGGCCATCGCCCGGGCCCGGGCCGCGGCCGCCCTGGGCGTCGACGCCATCTTCGTGGAGGCTCCCGAGTCGGTCGACGAGATGCGGGCGGTGGCCGACGCCACCCCCGGCGTGGTCCGGGTGGCCAACATGATCGAGGCCGGCCGCACCCCCCTGATGACGCCGGCCGAGCTGCACGACCTCGGCTTCGATCTCATCGTGTCCCCCTTGACCGGCCTGTTCGCCGCGGCCCAGGCCCTGGCCACCGCCTACCGCGTGCTGGCCGCCAAGGGCACCCTTCGCGACGACCTCGGCCTGCTCACGACGTTCGACGACTTCAACCGCGTCGTCCGCCTCGATGACCACTACCGGCTGGAGGCCCGCTACCAGGCGCCCGATCCGGCGTGATCCCCCCCACTCGTTGATCCCCGAAGAGTCGCAGCCCGTCGCCGTCGCCCGGCGGGGGCTGCGGGGTCTCAGTTCGCTTCAACCCCTCCGCCACCGCGACTTCGCCCTCGTGTGGAGCGCGGCCCTCGTGTCCAACATCGGGTCGTGGGTGCAGACGGTGGCCATCGGCGTGCTGGTGACCCAGCTCACCGGCCAGGCTCGGTGGACGGGGCTGGTGGCGGCGGCCGCCTTCCTCCCCATCGGCCTGCTGTCGCCGGTGGGGGGCGTGATGGCCGACCGGGCCGACCGCCGGCGCCTGCTCCTGCTGACCACCCTGGGCGAGATGGGCTTCGCCACCTTGCTGGCGGTGCTGGCCGCCACCGACTCGGTGACGCCCACCAACCTGGCCGCAGTGGCGCTGGGCGGGGGCTGCATGGCCGCCTTCGGCTTCCCCGCCTACCAGGCCATCCTGCCCGACCTGGTGGCCAAGGACGATCTGTTGGGCGCCATCTCCCTGTCGTCGGCCCAGTACAACCTGGGCCGGGTGATCGGGCCTGCCCTGGCCGGACTGATCCTGGCCGCCGGTTCGTACACCTTCGCCTTCGTCGTCAACGCGGTGTCGTTCGGGGCGGTGTTCGTGGCCATCGCCCTCGTCCGGCTACCCCCGCCCCGGCCCGACCCGGACGAGACGGGCGGGATCTGGCGACGCATCGTCACCGGCGCCCGCGGCGGGTGGGCCGAGCCCGGCTGCCAGGCCGCGATCCTCGCCATCGCGGTGGCTGCCCTGCTGCTGTCGCCGTTCATCGCCCTCATCCCGGCGGTGGCGGTGAAGCTGTTCGACGCCGGCGAGCGGGGCACGTCGATCCTGGTCACGGCCCAGGGGGTGGGGGCGGTGACCGGGGCCCTCTCCATGGCGCCCCTGGCCCGCCGCTTCGGTCGCCGGCGGGTGCTCATGGCCGACCTGGTGGTGCTGCCCGGCCTGCTCGTCCTCTACGCCCTGGCCCCGTCGCTCCCCCTGGCGGCGGTGGCCCTGGCCGGCGTGGGCGCGGGCTACATCGGCGTCCTCTCCGGCCTGGGGACGGTGGTGCAGCTACGGGCCCCCACCGTGCTGCGGGCCCGGATTCTCAGCCTCTACATGGTGGCCCTGGGGGTCGTGTATCCCGTCGGGGCCGTGATCCAGGGCGCGCTGGGCGACCATTTCGGCCTGCGGCGGGTCACCATGGCGGCCGCGGCGGTGTTCCTGGCGGTGGTGTTGGTGGCGGGGGCGGTGCGGCCCGACCTGGCCGCCGCCCTCGACGATCCCGAGCGGCAGCCGGTGCCCGGGCGCGGGTCGGCCCCGGCGCCGAAAACCGGGCCGGGGCCGACAGAGATGATCGGGTGAAGGGTGCTCGGGTGATGCTTAGGCCGCGGCCGGAGCCTCGATGTTCTCGACCGGGGTCGACTCGCCCGAGGTGACGTGGATCCGACGGCTGGCGGCGCCCGCGCTCACCGGGATGGTGATGGTGAGCACGCCGTTGGCCACGTGGGCCTGGAGGGCGTCGAGGTCGACACCGTCACCCAGGGCCAGCTGGCAGGTGGAGGTGCCGTAGGAACGCTCGGCGGTGAGCCACTGGATGCCCTCGGCGGTGGGACGGGGGCGGGGGGATACGACCTTGAGCGTCTGGTTGTCGACGGTGACTTCGACTGCGTCGGCGTCGACGCCGGGCAGGTCGAAGCTGATCACCAGGTTGTTCTCGTGACGGTAGGCGTCCATCGGCATGGTCGCGGGACGGAGCCAGTTCTGCTTCTGCATGCGGTTCCTCTCAGGGAATTCAGGGAGTCAGCTACTAAGAGTTAACAATGAACGACTCAGGTTTCATTCCTCGATCGCCATCAAGTTCTAAGGCAACTTCTCGGACTGGCCCGACCGGGTCAGTGTCGGTTGCGGCTGCCTCAGCCGGGGCGGAAGGCGGGCAGGCCGTCGCCCAGGGCCGACACCGGCCGTCCGCCGGCGGCGGTCGATATCCGGTTCCACTCGTCGCGGTCCCAGCCGAGGACGGAGTCGACGACGGTGCCGCGGTTGTCGACGAGGTAGAGGCTGGGCACGCTGACCAGCCCGTAGGCCCCCGACACCCGGTAGGGGGGCGGCTCGCTCAGGGTCGGCACCGTCTGGGCCCACCGGTCGCGGTACTCGACCAGGTGGGGGGCGGGATCCTCGCCCACCGCGACCACGACCGCCCCCGAGTCGGACATGGCCCGCACCATCGGCGCCGCCATCTGGCAGACGGGGCAGGTGACTTTGAAGAAGGCGAGGACGGTGGGGCCGGCCGCGTCCAGCCACGGATCGGAAACGGGTTGGCCCGAGTCGATGTCGGGGAGGGAGAACGACGGCGCCCGGAGCCCGTGCGGGAGCATGGCCGCACTGTAGGCACCTCTGGCGGGTACTGTCGCCCGACGATGGCCGGCAAGAAGAAGGGTCCAGGCAAGGGTCGCGGCCCGGCCACCCGGCCCGCCAGCCCGGCCAAGCGCACCACTGTCCCCAAGCCCGCCGCCGGCGCCAAACCCCCCGGCCCGGCGAAGCCCGGCGCGGGGGCCAAGTCCGCCAGCCCGGTCAAACCGGCCACCGGTCAGGCGGCCGCCGGCCCCCAGGCCACCGGGGGAGCAACGCCAGGCGGGGCTCCGAAGCCGGTCGCCGGCGGGCGACCGTCAGGCGCGGCCAAGTCCGGCGTTGCGGCCAAGTCCGGCGGGGCAGCCAAGTCCGGCGGGGCAGCCAGGACCGGCGTTGCGGCCAAGACGGCGCCGGCGGTTCCCCGCCAGCAGGCCCCGGCGAGCAAGGCGGCCAGGGGTCCGGCGGCGGCCAGGACGGCGCCGGCGGCTCCCGGCAAGCAGGCTCCGGCGGGGCGGCCGCGGGCGAATCCGACTCGGGAGGAACGGCTGGCGGCGGCGGAATCCGCTCGTCGCCGGCGGCGCATCCGCAACAAGGCGCTGGTGGCGGCCGGGGTGGCGGCCACCATCTTCGTGATCGGCTTCGTCGTCAACTCCGACCGCAAGGCCCGCGACCAGGAGGCGGCCCAGTTCCAGACGGGGTCGTGCCAGTTCGACCGCACGAGCGACCCCGACAACGGCACCAATCGCAACCACACGCCGACGCCGACCTACAAGGTCAACCCGCCCGCCGGCGGCAACCACACGCCCCAGGCCGCCCCCGCCGGGATCTATACGGGCGCCGACACGCCCGCCGACGGTCCGATCGTCCATGCCATGGAGCACGGCTACGTGGTGTTCTGGTACCGCCCCGACCTCGACGCGGCCAGCCTCACCACGCTGCGCGACCTGGCCCAGAAGCGCGCCAAGGACATCCTCATGGTGCCCCGACCGTCGCTGCCCACGCCGGTGGCGGCCACCGCCTGGCACGCCCGGCTGTCGTGCGGCGGGGTCGAGTCCGACACCATCGAGCGGTTCATCGGCACGTTCGTCAACCACGGTCCGGAGAAGGTGGCCCATTGAACCGCCACCCCCGCAGCCCCCGCAGCCCCCGCCGACCGGTGCTGGCGGCGGTGGCCCTCGCCCTGCTCCTGGCCGGCTGCAGCGCGGGCTCGGCGGCCGAGACCGCCGCCCCCGCCACCACCACGTCCAGCTCCACCACGTCCACCAGCACCTCCACGTCGACGTCCACCTCGACGACCTCGACCACCATCGCCCCCGCGGCCGAGGAGGCGGGGCCGGCGGGCCTGGGCCAGGGTGACAGCGGCCCCGAGGTGCTCGCCCTCGAGCAGCGCCTCGACGCCCTCCACTACGACGTGGGCGACATCGACGGCACCTTCGACAAAGTGACCATGTACGCGGTGATGGCGTTCCAGAAGGTCCACGGCTTCGGCCGCGACGGCCTGGCCACCGACGCCATCGTGGCGGCCATGGCCTCCGACCCCGGCACCCACGCCGCCCTCGCCCCCCAGGGCGGTCCCAACCGGGTCGAGGTCGACCTCGGCCGCCAGGTCCTGTTCCTCTACCAGGGAGGCACCCTCAGCCGCATCGTCCCCGTCTCCACCGGCTCCGAGGAGCGCTTCTGCTCCGAGGGGTACTGCCGCTACGCGGTTACCCCCCGGGGGGCCTACAGCGTCTACCGGGTGGCGTCGGGGTGGGAGACCGGTCCCCTGGGCGACCTCTACAACCCGCTCTACTTCAACGGCGGGATCGCCTTCCACGGGGCCTACTCGGTGCCCGGCTACCCCGCGTCCCACGGGTGCGTACGCATCCCCATGAACGCGGCCGAGTGGTTCCCCACCGTGGTGGGCAACGGCTGGCCGGTGTTCGTGTCCAACGGGGTGGGCGACGAGATCGTGCCCCCGCAGCCGGAGGCGCCCCCCGAACCGGTGGGTCCGATGCCGACGATCACCCTGCCCTCGGCGCTCCCGCCACGTAGGGCGGGTCACGCCCGAGCCCGAAACGGCTAGGGCCGGCTCCCGTTCGGTCCCTGCTCGTAGCCGGCGTAGCCGGTGCGCTCCAGCTCCTCGGCCAGCTCGGGTCCGCCCGAGTCGACGATGCGCCCGGCCTGCAGCACCGACACCACGTCCGGCTTGAGCTCCCGCAGCAGGCGGCTGTAGTGGGTGATGACGAGCACGCCCAGGCCCATCTCCTCGGTGATCGCCTCCACCCGCCGGCTGACGGCCCGCAGGGCGTCGACGTCGAGGCCGGAGTCGATCTCGTCGAGCACCGCGATCTTGGGGCCGAGGATGCCCAGCTGCAGGGTCTCGTTGCGCTTCTTCTCCCCGCCCGAGAGGTCGACGTTGAGGGCCCGGTCGAGCAGGGCCGGCGGCAGCCCGATCCGCCCGGCCTCGGCCGCCACCCGCTCCCGCAGGTCGCCGATGTCGTCGCCCCGGGCCGTGAGAGCGGCGGCCAGAGCCTCCTCCAAAGACACCCCCGGCACCTCGCTCGGGTACTGCATGGCCAGGAACAGCCCCGCCTGGGCCCGCTCCCAGACCGGCCGGCCCAGCATCTCCACCCCGTCGAGGGTGATCGACCCGGCGGTGACGAGGTAGCCGGCCTTGCCCATGATGACGTTGGCCAGGGTGGACTTGCCCGAGCCGTTGGGGCCCATGACGGCGTGGACCTGGCCGCTGGCCACCGACAGGTCGATGCCCCGCAGGATGTCCTGGCCGTCGATGCCGGCCTCCAGGCCGGTGACCTTGAGCTCGCTCACGACCGTTCCCCGATCTCCACCATGACGTCGCCGTCGACGACGCTGACCTTGTAGACGGGGATGGGCTTGATGGCCGGCAGCGACTGCGGCTGGCCCGTGATCAGGGAGAACGTGCTGCCGTGCTTCCAGCACTCGATCTCGCACTCGTCGGGCCACAGCTCGCCCTCGGACAGGGAGAAGTCGGCGTGGCTGCAGCGGTCGCCCACCGCGTAGAAGTCGTCGCCCAGGCGGACGAGGGCGATGCGGAGCTTGTCGACGTCGAAGCGGCGGGCGGTGCCGGGCGTCATCTCGTCGACCGCGCAGAGCCGCACCGCGGTGGTCGCCATCACTGGCTGGCCCCGGCCGCGGCGGGCGCATCGTCGCGGGACGCCAGCCGTTGGGAGATGGTGGCCCGCACGCCCGCGATCAACGACGGGCTGGGCAGCCGGTCGAGGACCTCGCCCAGGAACCCCATGACGATGAGGCGCTCGGCCGCCACCGGCGGGACGCCCCTGCTCTCCAGGTAGTACAGCTGCTCCTCGTCGACGGGACCCACGGCGGAGGCGTGGCTGCAGCTGACGTCGTCGGTGAGGATCTCGAGGTTGGGCACCGACTCGGCACCCGCACCCTCCGACAGCACCAGATTGCGGTTGGTCTGGAAGGCGTTGGTGCCCCGGGCCTCGGGCCGCACCCGGATCATCCCCGAGTACACCGAGCGGCCGTGGTCCTGCACCGCCCCCTTGAACAACAGGTTGCTGGTGGTGGACGGGGCGATGTGGTCCTGCAGGGTGCGGAAGTCGTGCATCCGCTCGAGGTCGGTGAAGTAGACGGCGTTGAGCTCGGCCGACCCCCCCTTGCCGTCGATGCGGGAGTCGGTGCGCACCCGGGCGTAGTCGCCGCCGAGGGCCACGACGTTCGAGTTGAGGCTGGCGTCGCGCCCGATCCGGCTGGACTGGTAGCCGACCTGGGAGACGCGGGGCCCGAGGTTCTGGACGTTGAGGTAGCGGAGGCGGGCGGCGTCGGCCACGTCGATTTGCACCACCGGGTCGACCAGGGCCCGCACGTCGGCCGACGCCTGGTGCTCGACCACCGTCACCTGGCTGTCCTGGCCCGCGGCCAGGATGGTGCGGGGGAAGGCCGCGGTTCCCTCTCCGTCGAACCAGTGCAGGATCAGGATCGGCTCGGGCACCTCGACCCCCGGGGGCACCCGGAGGACGGCGGCCCCCAGCAGGAAGGCGGCGTTGAGCTCGGTGAAGGCGTCGGCGTCGGTGTCGGAGCCGCCGACCACGGCGTCGCCGTCGGGCAGGTCACGGGCGTCGGCCAGGACGACACCCCGGGCCTCGAGGGCGGGATCGAGCTCCCGGCGCACGACCCGGCCGTTGTGGAGGATGAGCAGTCCGGAGCGGGCGCCGGAGGTGGACAGCACCGCCGCCACCTCATCGGGCAGCGCCCCTTGGTGGCCGTGGCCGTTGGCACCGGCGCCGCCGGCCGGGGCGTAGGCGTCGAGATCGATCTGGGACACCCGGCTGTAGCGCCAGATCTCCTCCGCCTCGGTGGGCAGGCTGGCGGTGGCGAAGCGCTCGGCGGCGGCGGTGCGGCGGACGCGGAGCCAGTCCGGCCCGTCGAGGGCAGCGGCGGCGTCCGACGTGAAGCGACTCAAGGCAGGCTGTCTTTCCGGGACTGGATCGTGGGGCGGGGGAGCGGGAGGGCGCGGCGGCGCGTGCCCGGTCGGATCCCGATGCTAGCGGGCCTGGATTGGAAGGCGGGCCTAGCGGGCGGGCCGGACCGGCCCTTCGACCTGGTCGCGGGCTTCGTCGCCGCCGCTCCCGTCGCCGTCGGCGCCCTCGCCGTTGGCCCCATCGCCGTTGCTGGGCGGACCGCCGGGCAGGTCGATCAGCTCGGCGATGCGGGGGGCGGGCGTCTCCGGCGGCCGGACCAGGCGGCCGGCGGCCTCGTCGACCAGCCGCCGCACCTCGGCTCCGTCGATGGTCTCTTTCTCCAGCAGGGCCGCCGCCACCGCGTCGAGGCCGTGCCGGTGCTCGCGGAGCAGGTCACGGCAGCGGTTTTCCTGCTCCCGCAGGATGCGCTCGATCTCCTCGTCGATGACCCGGGCGGTGTCCTCCGAGTAGTCGCGCTGGCGCATGAGGTCGTCGCCCAGGAACACCGCGCCCTGCGAGCCCCAGGCCATGGGCCCGATCTTGTCGGACATGCCCCACTCCCGGACCATCTTGCCGGCCAGGTCGGTGCAGCCGACCAGGTCGTTGTTGGCGCCGGTGGAGATGATCCCGTA
>JAXDMK010000098.1:0-23125 GCA_034666105.1 Actinomycetota bacterium
TGTTGCGGATCCGCGTCACCCAGATGAAGACGGTCCAGACGGCGGCGGACCGCAGGATGATGGCGTCGCGTCGGCTCACCGGCCCGACGGTACCGAAGACGGTGGTGGTAGCACGACTTGTGGGCCCGGTGCGGAACCGGGCGGGGCGGACCGCCGTCCCCCAGGCAGGCAAGAACGACGACAAGGAGCGGGTCATGCGGGCGGGACAGATGGCGGTGGTGGGTCGTGGTCGGGCTGGCGGGAGCGATTGTTCTCTCCGGCTGCGGAGGCGGGGGCGGCGGCGGGGACGAAGCGGGGGTCGACCGGCCCGCCCGGGCGACGACGTCGACCTCCACGTCCGTGGCCACGACATCGACCACGTCGACCACGCCCGCGGCGCCGACCTCCACCACCACCGTCGCGGTGGGGGCCCGGCTGACGATCACGCCCACCCGGGCCCCGGCCGGCGCCCGCGTCCGGATCGAGGGCGACGGCTACGTCGGCGACCCGTGGCGCACCGGGGGCGGCGACGTGTGGCTGACCGAGTTGCCGGGCCAGGGTGGGTGCGGGCTCGTCGCCCGCGCCGACAACGACCTGCAGGTGGACGCCGGCGGCCACCTGTCGGGCGGCTTCGTCGTCCCGGCCACGGGGATGTGCCCCACCGGAGGGAGTGAGCTCAACACCGGTCCCCTCCGCTACGACATCGCCTACCAGTGCCCCGACTGCCACCTGGGACCGTTCACCGTGATCCTGGCCGGCGAGTCGGCGGAGGAGCCCACCGGCCAGGCCTGCCCGACGGTCGCCTTCGGTGTGCAGAACGTCGCGTCCGACATCTACGCCAACGGCCTGACGTGCGAGGACGCGGAATCGTTCCTCCGGGCCCACGCCGCCCCGTGGGGACCGGAGAACGGCCCCGCTCACGCCGACGCCGACGGCTTCTCGTGCGACCGCACCGGCCAGTCCGACATCCACCTGCCCCGGGCCAACTACAAGTGCACCCGCGACTCCCAGATCCTCTCCTTCATCCGGACGTGACCTCGGACGGGCGGTCGGGACAGCACCACTACCAGAGCGTCGGCGGCAGCTCGCGGATGACACGGGGAACGCCGGGCCAGGGGATGTGGTCCATGAAGACCCAGGCCCGGCGGTGGATCGACGTGGGTCCCCAGGCGGCCAGGGCGGCCTTGTGGCGGGGGCAGGGGTAACCCTTGTTGAGGTCGAAGTCGTAGCCCGGGAAGTGCTCGGCCTCGGCCCGCATGATGCGGTCGCGGGTGACCTTGGCCAGCACCGAGGCGGTCGCGATCGACAGGCAGGAGGCGTCGCCCCGGATGATCCGGGTGACGCGGCCGCCGCCCACGAAGTCCCAGTTGCCGTCGATCAGGATGGCATCGGGCTCGGCCGCCAGGCCGAGGCCCTCCAGGGCCCGGCGGGCGGCCAGCTTTTGGGCGGCCGACATCCCCAGGTCGTCGCACTCCTGCTGGCTGGCGTGGCCCACCGCCCACGTCTGGCACCAGGCCGCGACCCGGGGGAACAGGCGCTCCCGCTCGTCCTCGGTGAGCATCTTGGAGTCACGGACCTTGTACACCCGGCGGTCCCGGGGCAGCACGGCCATGCCGACCGACAACGGACCCGCCCACGACCCCCGCCCCACCTCGTCGACGCCGACCACCACCTCGGCCCCGGCGTGCCACAGGGCCCGCTCCACGCCCAGGCTGGGGACGGTGCGGGCGGGGGCCATCGGACGCCGACGGTACCCCCTGCGGGCGACGGGACCACGGGCTACCGCCGGCTCGGGCCCGAGGCTCCCTACCGTCGTACTGCGGTCAGTGATCCTCCCGTTCGAGCACGAACGGCGGATCGCCCGGCTGGACGCCGGGCGCCAACTCCTGGATCTGCCCGACCTCGGTCGACTGGTTCAGGACCTCGGGGGAGCGGGGCCCGGCCTCCGGTCGCAAGAGGATCACGCCGGCCACAATGGCGATCACGGTGACGAAGAAGACGCCCATGCCCACCAGCAGCCTTCTCACGTGAACATCACCGTGGACACGTGGACGTGGTGGGACGTGAACGTCCACTGCTTCTCGCAGCCCTGGGACGAGTCGGTGAAAGCCATGAGGAACCTCGCGGTCGTCGAATCCTTCTCGAACCCGGCGAACTGGAGCTCATTGTAATCCCCCCAATATCCCCGGGTGTCGCCGCAGACGAGGAGGCCGTTCACCGCCCGGAACGGCACCATCGACCGGGCTCCGCCGGGGAGGACCGCCAGGTTGCCCTGCTCGACCGTGACCTTGTTCCCCTTGGGATCGTCCTGGCGGCTGAGGTAGGTGATCTTCCATACCGGCGGGATGTTGAAGAATCCCGGAAAGGCGCGGACGCTGGGGTTGAACTGGTCCCCGGAGAGCCGGAAGTTGCCGGGGGTCGTCCCCCATTCCGGGGCATCGTTGCATTTCGTCAGCTGGAAGTCGCAATAGGAGCCGCGGACATAGAAGCGGCCGCTGTCGGGGTCTTTGGCCGTATAGAGGAATCGTACGGAGTCTCCCCCGGCCTCACTCGACGCCCCGATGTCGTACGAGAACTGGTAGCCGGTGCGCAGCGTCCGGTCGGACAGGTGGATATCGGGATTCCCGGCGGTGCTCCAACTGGCGACCATGGGCCTGCCCCAGCCGTTGTTCCATCGGTTGACGTAGATCTTGCCGTCGTTGGCACCGAGAGCGGCGACGTACAGGGAGTCGGTATCCCGATCGAAACGCAG
Source organism: Actinomycetota bacterium (assembly GCA_034666105.1). GTDB lineage: Bacteria > Actinomycetota > Acidimicrobiia > Acidimicrobiales > AC-14 > JAXDMK01. The sequence goes on from JAXDMK010000098.1 coordinate 2,732, forward strand.
CCTCGGGTGGGAGAAGATCGGAATCCCGGGGAAGGGATCCTCCAACCGGCTGAACACACCCGTGTCGGTGGGACTCCTCCAGACGTCGATTCGAGCGGTTTCGACATCGACGAACGAGGCGTAGACGGAGCGGTCGCCAAAGGAACCACCGGCGGAGGCCATGCTCCCGCCGTCGTAGAAATGCTGCTGGTTGTCGACGCACTGATGGAGCTTGAACGAGACCCCTCCGTCTTCGGACCGGACGATGCAGGCGCCGGCGATGGGAGACTTCGTGCCGCCCAGTGTCATCGGACCGATGATGCCGCCGCTCGGCACGTTCGACGGAGGTATGTAGAGGTTCGATATGAAGACGTACCGCTGGTCGGCATAGTCGGTGGTGATAGCGGGGTCGCCCCACAGGATGCCGCCCGAGGGCGGGCTCACTTTGCCGCCGTACTTCCACGTCTTGCCGCTGTCGAACGAATACGACCAACCGAGCATGCTGGCGCCGGCGGAGACGGTGCGGGTCGATTTGGTGTACTTGATCAGGCCGTTCCCGGCCCCAGTCTCGTCGTTGTAGGTGACCGTCAGGATCTGCTTGCCGCCCGTCACCGAGAAGTTGACCGCAGTCTCCGACTGCCCTTCTTCGAAGGTCGGGTCTTCCTTGTTGGCGCCCGTCGTGGGCGTCGTCTTCGGGTTGCTGCAGGCGACGAGGAGCGCGGCGAGCGTCGCCCCAATCGCCAGCCCGAGGAGGGGGAATTGGGTTCGTCGCCGCCGCCGAGGCATCGGCGCATGCTACCGGGGCCCAATTCGCCCGTCCACGAGGATGGTCCGTGAACTGGCGGCGGGGCGAGACGCACCGGACTTCCGCGAGGAAGGGGCGCCGACGTTCCTACGAGGGATTATGTGGGGGCGCCAGAGCGTTGGAAACAACATGAAAGGTGATCGTGTAGAAATCGTGATCGACGCGGGTGGCGACACCCGCACGTACAACGTCGAGGCCACCCGGGCCGGCCGCAAGGTCGACGTCCGGACGGGACGGGGGTTGGTGGAGGTGACCGAAGTCACCCGGGGCGGCACGCCCGTGCGCACCGCCCGGTTCATGGCCAGCCGGGTCCTCGCCCTGGTCGAGCACCCGGCCCGCCAGCAGGTCCTGCCCGACGACGAGAAGCCGCTGGCCTCGGTGTCATCGGTGGCATGACGGGGTCGTCCGACCCGGTACATCACCTGGCCCAGGCCAATATCGGCCGGATGCTGGCTCCGCTCGACTCAGCGCAACTGGCCGGCTTCGTCGCGGCCCTCGATCCGGTGAACGCCCTGGCCGACGCTGCCCCCGGCTTCGTGTGGCGGCTGCAGGACGACTCCGGTAACGCCGCGTCCCTCCGTCCCTTCGACGACGACGACCTCATGATCGTGAACATGAGCGTCTGGGAGTCGGCCGAGGCGCTGTCGGAGTTCACCTACCGGGCCGGCCACCGGGAGGTCATGCTCCGGCGCCGGCAGTGGTTCGCGCCGATCGACGAGGCCCATCTCGTGCTCTGGTGGGTACCGGCGGGACACATCCCCGGGGTGGCCGAGGCCAAGGACCGGCTGGAGTGTCTCCGCCGGGTCGGACCATCGCCGGCCGCCTTCACCTTCCGGGCGCTCTACCCGGTCGGCGCCACCGACCCGATCTCGGTGGCCCCGCCGCCCGGGAATGTCACCCTCGGTCGAAGCGGCTGACCGTCTCCACGTGGAAGGTGTGGGGGAAGGCGTCCACCAACGCCACCTCGCCCAGGCGGTAGCCGGCGGCGGCGAGGAGGGCGACGTCGCGCCCGAGTGACGCCGGGTCGCAGCTCACCAGCACCAGGCGGGGGGCGCCGAGGGCGACCAGCGCGGCCACGCCCGGCTTGCCGAGTCCGGGACGGGACGGGTCGGCCACCACCACGTCGACGGTGCTCGCCCGCCGGCCGGTCGGCTTCCACCGCCCGACCTCGGACACCACCACCTTGGCGTCGAGGTCGGCCAGGTTGACCCGGGCGTCGGCCACCGCCGCCCGGTCGCTCTCCACCGCGGTGACGTGGGCGCCCCGGACCGCGCCGAGGGTGGAGGCGAAGAGGCCCACGCCGGCGTAGGCGTCGACCAGACGGCCGCCGCCGCCGGCGGGGAGCGACTCCCCCGCCGCGGCCGACACGGCCGCCACCAGCCCCTCGGCCGCCACCGGCCCCGGCTGGAAGAACGACCCCGCCGACACCCGGAACCGGCGTCCGGCCACCTCCTCGTGGACGAAGGCGGGCCGGCCGTCGCCCTGGGCCACCACGACCACGTCGGCGGGCACCCGCACGTCGGCGGCGGCCGCCTCCCGCACCTGCGCCAGCCGCTCGCCCGACGCCACGCCCACCCGCAGCAGCACCTCGCCCGCCCCCGGATAGCGACCGTCGACGATCAGCTCCTCCAGGAGGGGGTGGACGGCCAGGCAGGCGTCCGTCGCCACCGCCTCGCCGGCCTCCCCCCGGCGCCGGTGACCGGCCCGACCGTCTTCGGCGACCGCCAGGCGGGCCGTCGTCCGCATCGTAGGCCCGGAGAGCGGTACCGACGACGGCGTCGGCGGGTCGGGAAGGCGGCCGATGCGACGGAGGGCGTCGACGACGATCCCGGCCTTCAGGCGCTCCTGAGCCACCAGGGACACGTGCTGCCAGGTGCATCCGCCGCAACCCGCGGCCAGGGCCGGGCACGGCGGGGCGACCCGGTCGGGCGACGCCTCCAGCACCTCCACCGCCACCGCCCGGGCGAAGTCCTTCCGCTCCTCGGTGAGCCGGACCCGCACCCGCTCCCCCGGCAGGGCCCCGTCCACGAACACCACCCGACCGCCGCCGTCGTGGGCCAGCGAGGCCCCGCCCGCGACCATCACGGTCGGAACCAGTTCGAAGTCGGTCACTCCTCCAGCTTGGACCCTCCCGGGTCTGTAGTCGGCGGCTCGGCGGGCGGCTCGACCACGCCCAGCTGCTGCTCCCGCCGGAGGAGCTCGTCCTCCCGGCGCTTCAGCTCCGCCTCCCGCTCCTTCCGGACCAGGTCCTGCTCCCGCCGCCGCAGCTGCTCCTCCCGGAGGCGGAGCTGGGCCTGTTCCTCGCGCTCCCGGACGATCGGGCTGAGACTGTCGAGGTCGACGCCGAAGTCGGCCCGATCCTCGATGCCGACCGGCCGCCGCTTGGCGGTCGGGCTGGTGGTCGGCCGGTCGCCGGTGCCGGCGATGCGGAAGCTGGCCGAGGGCGGACGGCCGGCGATCAGCCACACGATCGAGCCGATGTCGGGCAGGAAGACCACGATCAGCAGCCACACCATCTTGGGCAGGTTGCGGACGAGGGACTCGTCGGTGGTGACCACGTCGACGATGCAGTAGAGCCAGAGGCCGAGCAGGGCCAGTCCGAATGCACCGTCGAATGCCAGCACTCTCGGACCCCTCTCTCAATTCGCCGTCGCCGTGTTACCGCACAGCCTAGGAAGATCGACCGGCGGGCGCTCTTCGTTACAGCAGGCGAACCCCGGCCGGCCCGGCCACCACCCGGCCGATGGCGACGAAGCCGGCCGCCGCCAGTCCCACGTCGTCGGCGACGGAGGGAGCGACCGCGGCCACCAGTCCGCCTGAGGTCTGGGGGTCGTAGGCCAGCGCCTCCATGGCCGGGGGCGCGGTCGACAGCACCCTTCCCTCCAGGTGGACCCGGTTGCGGGCGTCGCCGCCGGTGCGGACCCCGGCCTCGGCCGCGGCCAGCGCGCCCGCGTAGAGGGGGACCAAGGAGGTGTCGACCTCCAGCGTCGAACCCGACCGCTCCGCCATCTCCCAGGCGTGGCCGAGCAGCCCGAAGCCGGTGACGTCGGTGACGGCGTGGGGCGCGTCGGCCGGAGCGAGGGCGGACAGGGCTTCCGCCGCCCCCCGGTTGAGCCGGCGCATGACGGCGATGGCGGCCGTCTTGTCGTCGTGGCCGCCGCCGGCGAGGAGGATGCCGGTGCCGACCGGCTTGGAGAGGAGCAACACGTCGCCGGGACGGGCGCCGGCCTTCGTCCACACCCGGTCGGGGTGCACCAGCCCCTGCACGGCCAAGCCGAAGATGGGCTCCTCCGACCGGATGGTGTGGCCGCCGGCCACCGTCCCCCCCGCCTCGGTAACCACGGCCGCGGCCGCGGCCAGGATGGCGGCCACCGCCTCCACCGGCATGCGCTCGGGGAAGGCGGAGATGTTGAGGGCGAGCACCACCCGTCCGCCCATGGCGAAGACGTCGCTGCAGGCGTTGGCGGCGGCGATGGCCCCGAAGTCGGACGGGTCGTCGACGAGGGGCGGGAAGAAGTCGGTGGTGGACACGAGGGCGGCGTCGTCGGACAGGCGGTAGACGGCGGCATCGTCGAAGGGGGCGAGCCCGACGATGAGCGACGGGTCGGCGCCGTCGGCCGCGGCCAGGGCCCGGACGAGCTCCGCCAGCGGGGCGGCCCCCCACTTGGCCGCGCAACCACCGCACGTCGTCCATTCGGTGAGCTTGATGTCGGTCATCGGAGGCCAGTCTCCCGCAACACCCAGTCCAAGTAGGACGGGCTGCCGGCGACCACCGGCACGGCCACGATCTCGGGCTCGTCGTAGGAGTGGAGTCGGCGCACGGCCGCCTCCACCTCCGGGTAGCGGGCGGCCGTGGTCTTGGCCAGGCACAGCCACTCCTCTGCCACCTCGACCTCGCCCTTCCACCGGTAGCGGCTGGTGATCGGCCCCACCACTGCACGCAGGCCGCCAGCCGGGCCTCGACCAGGGCGAGGGCGATGGCGTCGGCCTCCTCCCGGGTGGCGGCGGCGGTCGTCACCTGGAGAAACTCAGGCATCGTCCCGGTGGACGAGGTCGGGGGCGAAGGCGGGCAGGCAGATGGCGACGTACTCGGCGCCCTCGGGATCGGGAGTGGAGTACTGCACCCACTCGCCGGCCGGCACGGCCACCGCCTGGCCGGCGGCCACGTCGAGCGTGCCGCCGTCGGCACCCGTGACCCGCAAGCGGCCGGCGAGGACCACCGTGAACTCGTCGAACTCCGGCGTCTGGCCCGGCTCCCGCCATCCGCCGGGCGAGCGCATGTGGGCCACGCTGACCGCCTAGTGGCCGCTGTTGACCCGTCCGACGTACTCGTCGATGAGCTTGGGCTTGTTCCCCGCGGCTTCGACGCGCGTGGGAGAGGAGATGAGGGTGGGCACGCCGGCGAGCGTAGGTCGCGGACCCCATCCCCCGGTTGAAGGCGGACCCCGCGTAGCCTTGACGGCCGTGGCTCGGACCGTCGCCGTCGTGCCCCACACCCATTGGGACCGGGAGTGGTACCAGCCCTTCCAGGCCTTCCGCCTGCGGTTGGTCGACGTGCTCGACGACGTCCTCGACCGCCTCGAAGCCGACCCCTCGATCGCCCACTTCATGCTCGACGGGCAGATGGCCGCGGTCGACGACTACCTCGCCGTCCGCCCCGAGAACGAGCCCCGTCTCCGCCGGTTGGCTGCGGCCGGGCGCATCGCCGTCGGTCCCTGGTACGTGCTCCCCGACGAGTTCCTCGTCTCCGGCGAGACCCTCGTGCGCAACCTCCAGATGGGGCTCGATCGGGCGGCCGCTTTCGGGGGGCCCATGGGCGTCGGCTACCTGCCCGACATGTTCGGCCACATCGCCCAGATGCCCCAGATCCTGCGCCAGGCCGGGTTCGACCACGCGGTGGTGTGGCGGGGCGTCCCCGCCGCCGTCAACCGCACCGCCTTCTGGTGGCGGGCCCCGGACGGGTCCGGAGTGCGGGCCGAGTACCTCCCGGTGGGCTACGCCAACGGGGCCGCCATCCCCGACGACGCCAAGGCCCTGGTCGAGCGCATCCGGGCCCACGAGACCGAACTCGGCGCCCTCCTGGCGGCCGACGCCCCCCTCCTGTGGATGAACGGCGGCGACCACCAGGGTCTCCAGACCCACGTCGGGCGGATCGTGGCCGAGGCCGCCGCCCTCACCGACGACCACCACGTCCACATCACGTCGCTCACCCAGTATCTGGCCGCCTCGTCGGTGGTCGGCCTGCCCACCTGGACGGGCGAGCTGCGGTCCGGCGCCAGGGCCAACCTGCTCATGGGGGTGGCCTCGAACCGGGTCGACGTCAAGCAGGCCGCGGCCCGGGCCGAGCGGTCCCTCGAACGGCTGGCCGAGCCCCTCTCCGCCCTCTTCGCCGGCGAAGGTGACTGGCCCGAAGCCGCCCTCCGCCGGGCGTGGACCGAGGTCGTGCGCAACGCGGCCCACGACTCGGTCTGCGCCTGCTCGGCCGACGAGGTGGTGGCGGCCGTGCTCACCCGCTATGCCGAGGCCACCCACATCGCGGAGGCGGTCACCGCCCGGGCCCTGGCCGCCGTCGGCGCGTCGATGTCGGTCGACGCGCCGGTCGTGGTCAACCCGTCGCCCCGCACCCGCAGCGGCCTGGTCGAGCTCGTGCTTCCCGGCGTCGGCGAGGTGGAAGGCGGACAGGTGGTGTCGGCCCGGGTCGGGTCGGCCACCGAGCGGGTGGTCACCGGCGGCCAGCTGGCGATCCTCCTGGGTCAGGCCGCCAACGAGGAGGCGGTGTGGGGCGGCGCCATCGTCGGCGTCGACATGGCCGACGACGAGTCCGGGCTCGACGTGGTCCTCCGCACCGGACCCCGGCCACCGACGCCCGACCCGGTCCTCGCCTCCACCATCGCCTACCTCTACGCCCGGGCCGGCGCCCGCCGCCGCGACCCGATCCACGTCCGCATCGAGCACGAGCCCTACCGGCGGGTCCTGGTCCGGGCCGACGACCTGGCCGGTTTCGGATGGCGGGCGTGGTCGGCCGCCGACCCGCCGTCGACCGTCGCCCCCGTCGTCGCCGCCCGCACCCAGGACGACGGGTTCACCCTGGCCAACGGCCTCGTCACCGTCTCCGTCGACCGCACCGACGGCACCTTCTCGATCGACGATGTCGGCGGCCTCGACCTCCTCGTCGACGACGCCGACGCGGGCGACACCTACAACTACTCGCCTCCCGACGGCGACGTCCCCGTCGACGCACCCTCCTCGGTCACCGTCGACATCCACGAGCACGGGCCCCTCCGGGCCAGCCTCCGGGTCGTCCGCACCTTCGACTGGCCGGCGCGGTTGGAGGCGGGAAGGGTCCGCACCGGCTCCCGGGCGGTGGAGGTGTCGACCCGCCTCGAGCTGCGGGCCGGCGAGCGGCTGGTGCGGGTGACGACCAGCTTCGACAACTGGTGCCGCGACCACCGCCTGCGGGCCTGGTTCCCGCTCCCGACGGCGGCCACCACTTCGACGGCCGAGTGCGCCTTCGGCACCGTCGAGCGGGGACTCCTGGCCGAGGGCGGGGCCACCGAGCGGGGCCTGCCCACGTTCCCGTCCCGCCGCTTCGTCAGCGCGGGCGGGCTCACCGTCGTCCACGAGGGACTGCTCGAGTACGAACTGGTCGACGACGGCAGGGCTCTGGCCCTCACCCTGCTGCGCTGCGTCGGCCTGCTGTCCGGCACCAACCTCGCCTACCGGCCGATGCCGGCGGGCCCGCCCGTCCCCGTGGAAGGGGCGCAGATGCTCGGCCGCCGGGTCCTGCGCTACGCGGTGGCCGTCGGCGACATCGACCCGTACGCCCTGGTCGACGATGCCTTCCTCCCCCTGCTGGTGGCCGCCGGATCCGGCTCCGGCGCCCGGCCCGCCGCCGGCTCCGCCCTCTCCGTCACCGGCGCCCAGGTGTCGGCCGTGCGCCGGGTGGCGGGTGGTCGACTCGAGGTGCGGGTGTTCAACCCGGGCCCCGGGGAGGCCACGGTCGACCTCGGCGGACGGTCGGGATGGCTGGTCGACCTGCGCCTCCGCCCCGTGGAGCCGGTGGCGGGCACCTTCCGCCTTCGCCCGGGGGGCATCGCCACCGTGCACCTCGACGGGCCGTGAGGAACGCCCCCGCCCCCTCCACGTCCCCGCCCGCCGGCATCCCCCGGCGCAACGCCAAGGCCCCCGCCCCGAGCGCTCCGCGGCCGCAACCGGCGGCCGGCGGTCGCCGGCGCCGTAGCCGCAACGCCGCCCTCACCGTCGTCGCCCCGTCCGCCTTCCCCACCCGGCCCCGCCTGGTCTCGTCGGCCCACGGCTCGATCCGCCACGTCCTGCTCTGGTATCCGACCCACACCGCCGCCGACGCCCCCGCCTACCAGCGCACCTACGGCGACCTGCTGGCCGTCCTTCCCGCCGCCACCGAAGTCACGATCGTCGCCCACCCCAAGGTGGTCAAGGAGATCACCGCCCTCGCCGACGCCCGGCGTCCGCCCGCGTCCACCACCACCATCGTGAAGGCGCCGGCGTCGGTGGCCTTCTCGGTGTGGGCGGAGGACGCCTTCGTGGTCGTCGACGACCTCGACCGCCGCCCGCCGGTGACGTTCCTCCTCGAGCCCGAGCGCTTCCCCCGGGTGGGCGACTTCGAGATGGCGGAGCTGGTCGCCACCGCCTCCCCCCTGGAGACGGCCCAGAGCCCCCTTATCTTCCAGGGGGGCAACATTCTCATCGGGGACGACTTCGTCTTCGTCGGCGCCGACTACCTCGACGACAGCGTGGCCAACCTCGAAGCCGGCGGATCGGTGGAGGACTTCCCCGCCTCCGGCTCGGCCCGGGCCCAGGACGAGTTCGTCAAGCGTCTGTTCCGGGAGCAGTTCGACGCCGGCCGCACCTTCCACTTCCCCGCGTCCCGGCCCGCGGGCCGGGCGTCGAACTCGATCATCGAGATCGACGGTGAGAGGTGGCTGGAGACGGTCGACGCCGGCCGGGGCAACCGCCAGCCCATCTTCCACATCGACATGTTCCTGTCGCTGGCGGGGCGGGCCGGCGGGAAGTACCAGGTCCTGGTGGGCGACCCCGGCCTCGCCGACCGCACCCTCGGCTGGCAGCCGGTGGCCCACAACCTCCAGTCCGAGTTCGACGCGATCGCCACCCAACTCCGCCGCCTGGGCTTCTCCGTGCGCCGCACCCCCCTCCCCTATGTCTCGGTCGACCTGCGGGGCGCCTTCCAGGTCGAGGTCGACGGGGCGCCGGTGGAGGTGGTGGGCGAGCGCTTCTGGTACTTCGCCACGTCTAACAACTGCCTGGTCCAGATCGACGGGGCGGCCCACGACGTGTGGCTGCCCACCTACGGCCACCCCCCGTTCGAGGAGCTGGCCACCACCGATGCCGCCCACCGCGGCACGTGGGAGGCGCTCGGCTTCACCGTCCACCAGCTGGGCGACTTCCACCTCTTCGCCATGCGCCTGGGCGCCCTGCACTGCATCAAGAAGTACCTCGCCCGTTAGGCGCTCAGGGCGACCAGCGGGCGACGGCGGCGACCAGCTCGCCCGCCATCCACCACTGCGGCGGTCGGCCCGGCCTGACCGGGGCCACGTCGAGGGGCTGCAGGATGCCGCGTGCGACCAGGGCCTCGATGGCGCCTCGGGCGGTGGGCGCCGAGACGGCCAGGAGCTCGGCCACCAACGGCGCGGTGACGACCAGGTGGAGGGGAACCAGGTCGACCAGCCGGCGGGCGGCGGCGTCGGCCCGGAGGTCGGCGACGAGGACCTCCCAGTGGCGACCGAGCTCGTCGGCGTGGGCCACCAGGTCGACCACCTGGTCGGCCGACCGGCGAACGGCTTCGGCCACCCAGTCCACCCATCCGGCCACGTCGCCCTGGCGCCACCGGGTCAGCCCCGACAGGTAACCACCGGTGTCCCGGGCGATCACCACGCTCACCGGCGGTGGCATGGCGACCCGTCCGTGCCGGGCCAACACCCAGCCGATCAGCACCCGCCCGAGGCGGCCGTTGCCGTCCCCGTAGGGATGGATCGCCTCGAACTGGGCGTGGACCACGGCCGCCAGGGTGACGGGGTCGAGGGCGCTGGCGTTGGCGAACCGCAGGAGGTCGTCCATCAACCGGTCGACATGGTCCGGTGGCGGGGGGACATAGGCCGCCTCCCGGGGCGACGGCCCGCCGATCCAGTTCTGCACGTCCCGGAACCGCCCCACGAGCCCGTCGGGGAGGCTGCCGTGGTTCATGAGGCGGGCGTGCCACCGGTGGAGGTCGTCCGCCGCCAGCGTGGCGCCCGTTCGGGCATGCTCGAGCGAGGCGTCGACGACGGCCAGGTTGTCGGCGACCCAGGCGGTGGTGTTGTCGACAGCGCCTGGATCGAGCTCGGCCACCGCCACCAACGCGGCCGGGGCCCGCACGCCCTCGATGTTGGACGAGGCCACACCCTCGGCCCGAAGGAGCAGTCGCGCCAGAGCCTCGAACCGATGCACCAGGCGGTCGTCGACCCGATGCAGCGAGGCCGCCGCTCGCTCGGTGGACCGCACGACCCGCTCGGGGAGCTCGAGGAGTCCCGTCGGAAGCAGGGCAGGAACGAACGCCTCGACCTTCCGACCCTGCCAACTGACGACGACCGTGCTGCCCGGGGACACCGCAACCTTTCCGAACTGGACGAGTTAAGAAAGGATACCTCTACGAACCCTATCGAACGGCAACCGGCCGGACGGGGGGCGGGCTACGGCAGGCGGGAGAACCAGACCAGGCTGGTGGCGGCCGCGGCCAGGCCGAAGAACAGGCCCAGGCCGACGAACCAGGAGGTGATCTCCCGCTTCTCGGTGCGGTAGCCGACGGAGCTGCCGATGTCGGAGTACACCTTGCGCAGCTCCTTGGCCGTCGCCGCCTCGAACGAGCTCCCGTCGGTCTGCTTCGCCAGTTGGGCGAGGGCGTCGCGGTTCACGGGGACCGGGATGTTGCGACCCTCGACCGAGACGAAGCCCTCGTCGGTGCCGAAGGCGATGGTCGACACCGGGACCTTGGCGTCGACCGCAGCCGCCGCGGCCAGCTCGTTGGACCGCCCGACCGTGGTCTCGCCGTCGGACATGAGCACGATGCGGGCCGGAGGCGGCGTCTGGCCGGGGGCGGTGGGCACCGAGGCGATGGCGGTCAGGCTGGCGAAGACGGCCTCGCCGATGGCGGTGCGGGGCCCGAGGATGATGTTCTGCAGGTTGCGCTTGATCAGCTCGTGGTCGGTGGTGGGCGACACCATCACCTGGGCGACCCCGGAGAAGACGACCAGGCCGAGGTTGAGCTTGGGGGGCACGATGTCGACGAAGGAGCTGGCCGCCTCCTGGGCGGCCACGATGCGGGTGGGCGAGATGTCGGTGGCCTCCATCGAGAGCGACACGTCGATGGCCATCACGATGGTGGCCCGCTCCCGGGGCACCCGGATCTGCTTGGCCGGCTGGGCGAAGGCGGTCACCATGAAGCCCAGGGCCAGGAGGAAGGCGGTGGCGGGCACGTGCCGCCGCCAACCGGGCCGCTTGGGGGCGACGGCGTCGAGGAGGGCCAGGTTGGTGAACCGCACCGCGTACTTCTTGCGCCGGCCCTGCAGGAGGACGTAGGCGACGACCAGCCCCACCAGGCCGAGCAGCAGCCACAGCCGGGCGCCGGAGAGGAAGCTCACCGCTTCACCGCCGCCCGGGACAGGGCGTCGCGCTTGCGGCGGGACATGAGGACGAAGCCGACGATGTCGCGCAACCAGTCCCGGTCGGTGCGCAGCACGAGGTGGGAGGCGCCCGCGCCCCGAATGGACCGGGCGATGCCGGCCCGCTGGGCGGCGGCCGCCTCCGCGTAGCGGCGGCGGAGCGACTCGTTGGCCGTCTGCACCTCCCGCAGGGCGCCGGTCTCGGGGTCGACCAGCGTGAGGTACCCCACGTTGGGAAGCTCGAGCTCCCGGGGGTCGACGACCTCGATGCACAGCACCTGGTGGCGGGAGCACAGGGCCCGCAGGGGACGCTCCCATCCGGGAGGGGCGAGGAAATCGGACACGACCACGGTGAGGCCCCGGCGGCGGGGCGGACGCACCAGGCTCTCGAGGGCGGCGATGAGGTCGGTCGGCCCTCCCCCCTCGACCCGGGACCGGGTGGCGAGGGTGTGGAGGAGGCCGAGCAGGGCCTGGCGTCCGGGACGGGCGGGCACCCGCGACATCCCGTCGGGCCGTACGATCACCGCGCCCATGCGGTTGCCGGTGCGGGCGGTGAGGAACCCGACGGCCGCCACCGCGGCCAGGGCCAGGTCGCGCTTCTCGCACAGGGCGGTGCCGAAGTCGAGGCTGGCCGAGCAGTCGACCAGGGCCCACGTCTCCAGCTCCCGGTCGGCGATGGCATCGCGCACGTGGGGCACGGTGGTGCGGGCGGTGACGTTCCAGTCGATGCGGCGGACGTCGTCGCCCTCGACGTAGACCCGGGTCTCCCCCGGCTCGGTGCCGTGACCGGGCACCAGGCCCAGGTAGTCGCCCTGCAGCAGGCCGTCGAGCCGGCGGGTGACGATCAGCTCGAGCTGGCGCAGCACCTCCTGGGGCCGCCGGCCGGCCGACGTCGGCACGGTGGTCGGCGCCCGGGTGGGGGCGGCGGCGGGGGGGCGGGCCATCAGGCTCAGGCCGAGAGTTCCATGTCGGCCCCGTCCTGGCTGGGCGCCAACCGGGGCTGGGGCACGGTGGCGACCACCTTGCTGATGAGGTCGTCGACCAGCTGGCCGTCGGCCAGGGCCTCGTAGGAGAGCACCAGCCGGTGGCGGAGCACGTCGTGGGCCACGTCGACCACGTCCGCCGGCAGCACGTAGTCGCGGCCCCGCAGCAGGGCCAGGGCCCGGGCACCGGCCACCAGGCCCAGGCTGGCCCGGGGGCTGGCGCCGTACTCGATGGCCGTGGCCAGCTCCGGCATCCCGTTCTCGGCCGGGGCCCGGGTGGACTGCACCACCCGCACCGCGTAGTCGACGATCGCCCGGTGGGCGAAGACGGCGTCGGACGCGCCCTGCAGCCGGACGAGGTCGTCGAGGCTGATCACCTGGTTGGCGTGGGGCGGGTTGACGCTCATCCGCTGGACGATCTCGATCTCCTCCATGCGGTCGGGGTAGTCGACCACGATCTTCATGAGGAACCGGTCCCGCTGGGCCTCGGGCAGGGGGTAGACGCCCTCCGACTCGATCGGGTTCTGGGTGGCCAGGACCAGGAAGGGCCTGGGCACCGGGTAGGTGGTGCCGGCGATCGACACCTGCTGGGCCGACATCACCTCGAGGAGGGCGGACTGCACCTTGGCCGGGGCCCGGTTGACCTCGTCGGTGAGGACGAAGTTGGCGAAGACGGGGCCCAGCTCGACGTCGAAGGTCTCGGTGGAGGCCCGGAAGATGCGGGTGCCGACGAGGTCGGACGGGATGAGGTCGGGCGTGAACTGGAGGCGCACGAACGTGCCCCCCACCACCTCGGCCAGCGTCTCCACGGCCAGGGTCTTGGCCAGTCCGGGGACTCCCTCGAGGAGGCAGTGACCCCGGGCCAGCAGGCATACCATCATCCGCTCGACCACCCGGTCCTGCCCGACGATCACCTTCTTGACCTCGAACAGGGCCTGCTCGAGGGTTGCTGCGGCGGAGTGTTGGTGCGCCTCGGTCATGTTCGAATGGTACGCCCCCGAATCTGTGAAGGGGCTGTGTCGCCGACGGGAAGTGTCGGTGAAATACCTCCCGACTGGGCCCCCGGCGAGAACTCGGGCTTGGCCCCCCGGCCCATGAGGAGAGGGACCGCCTCGGCCGGCGGCTTGCCGTGATGGAGCACCGCCACCACCTGCTCGGCGATGGGCATCTCCACCCCGACCCGGGCGGCCAGCTCGACCACCGCGGCCGAGGTCCGCACGCCCTCGGCCACCATCCGGGTGCCGGCGACGATGTCGGCCAGGCTGCGGCCCTTGCTCAGCTGCTCGCCCACCCACCGGTTGCGGCTGTGGCGGCTGGTGCAGGTGGCGACCAGGTCGCCCATGCCGGTGAGGCCGGAGAACGTCACCGGCTGCCCGCCGAGGGCCACCCCCAGGCGGGCCAGCTCGGCCAGGCCCCGGGTGACGACGGCCCCCCGGGTGTTGTCGCCGAAGCCCATCCCGTCAGCGATGCCGGCGGCGATGGCGATGACGTTCTTCAGGGCCCCGCCCAGCTCGCAGCCGATCACGTCGGGGTTGGTGTAGACCCGGAAGCTCCCGGTGGTGAAGAGCTGCTGGAGGGCGTTGGCCAGGTTCTCGTCGGGTGTCGCCACCACGCTGGCCGTGGGCTGGCCGGCGACGATCTCCTCCACCAGGTTGGGCCCGGTGAGCACCGCCAACGGCTGGCCCGGCATGAGCTCGGCCACGATCTCGCTCATCCGCCGCAGCGCCACCTGCTCGACGCCCTTGGTCAGGCTGACGACCGGCACGTTGGCCCCGATGTGGGGCCGGCCCTCGGTGAGCACGGAGCGGAAGCCGTGGGAAGGGACGGCCATGACCACCACGTCGGCTCCGTCGAGGGCCTCCGCCAGCGACGACGTCGCCCGCAGCGGGGCGGGCAGGCGCAGGTCGGGCAGGTAGTCGGGGTTGCGTCGGTCGGCCTCGATGGCGGCGGCCAGCTCGGGCCGGCGGGCCCACAGGGTGGTCGGCACCTTGGCCGAGAGCATGGCCGCCATCGCCGTCCCCCACGACCCGGCGCCGACGACCGCGACATTCACCTGGGAACCTTCACTGGGGAACCTTCACCTGGGGACCTTCACCGAGAAACCCTCATCCGGGCGGTAACCCTATGGCCTCACTGGCGGGTTCCGACGGCCGTCGACCGCTGCACGCCCGACCCCTGCGGGCAGCCCGGGTTGGTGGTGTCGAACGTGGTCACCACCGAGCCGGCGATGCCGGTGGCGGCCCAGTCGCCCCGGGGGGTGCGGGAGGCGGACGTGGGCCGGAGGTGCACCGACACCGACGCCACGCCACCGTTGGGCACCTTCAACGCTCCCGTGGACAGCTCGATGCAGTCCTGGGGGCCGGAGGCGGCCAGCACGTACTCGTCGGGCTGACGGCGGAGGTCGAACTCCCCGGGTGTGCCCGAGACGACCAGCTTGAGGACACAGGGCAGCGCCGTGCAGTCCGACCGGATGGTGTAGGTCTTCTCCACGCTCTGCCCCACCTGGGTGCCGAAGAAGCCGGTGGACTCGAAGACGGCCAGCCTCATGGTCCACGCCCCGGTGATGTCGGAGGCGGCGATCTGGGCCGGGCTGGCGACCTCGGCGCCGAGGGGGCCTTTGGAGACGGTCGGCCCCCCGCGGGCGGGCCCGCTGGACGTCTCGGTGGTCTGGTGGCGCTCGACGGTGATGGCCAGGGCCGCCCCCAGCAGGATCATGATGATCCCGGCCAGGCCCCGGACCACCGGCGGTGACTGCGGGCGCCGGCCGGCTCCCTTCCGGCCCCGGCCGCTGGGGGTGGGGACGGCCGGGGGCGCGGGCGCGGGCGGCGGCTCGGAGGCGACGGGTACGGCGGGGGCCGTCGGCGCCGGCGCCGACCGGGGCTTCTTGTTCCGGGCCTTCTTCGACTTCTTCGTCGCCGCGGGGGCCGCCTTGGCCGCCGCCGCCGGCTTGGCTACCGGTTTGACGGGCGGGGCCGGGGTCGGGGACGGTGCCGGCGGGAGCGGCTGACGGAGAGGTTGGGTGGGGTCGGCCGGGGGTGGCGGGGGCTGTTCGGCGTCCACGGTGGTGTCCGCCGTGGTCTCGGCCGGCTCCGTCGCCGCCGGGGCCGAGGCCAGTTCGCCCGTGGACTCGGCGTCGCCCGCCCGTTCGACCACGCCTTCGTCCGGCGCCGCCGCCTCGGTCGATCCGCCGGAGACGGCCTCGGGCTCGGCCTCGGGTGCGTCGTCCGGTCCGGCGGCGTCGGCCGGTTCCGCCGCGGCCGCCTCGGCCTCGGGTTCGGCGGCGTCCGCCTTGGGATCGCCGGCCTCGGCATCGACTGCGGCCGGCTCGGCCGCCGGCGTCGCCAGCAGACCGACGAGCAGCTCGGTGGCGGCCGACAGGATCTCGTCGGTACCGGCGGCGGGAGGGGGGAACGCCCGCTGGGCGAGGGACGGCTTGGGCACCCATCCCTTCCCGAAGTCGGAGCGGGCCGCTTTCTCGACCATCGCCAGGAGGGCGGCCGCGTTCTTGGGCCGGTCCTTCGGTCGGTCCGAGGTGGCCCGGGCCACCACCGCCTCCAGCTTGGGATGGCGGGCTCCGCCGGCCAGCAGGTCACGCAGGACAGTGGCCACGGCCAGGACGTCGGCGGCGGCGTCGGCCGGAGGTCGACCGGGCATCCCCGCGAAGCCGAAGCCCACCAACCGCGGGTACCCCCCGGCGGCGATCACGATGCTGGCGGTGGAGACGTCGCCGTGGACCACGCCTTTCCCGTGCACCGCCGTCAGCCCCCGGAGAACGCCACGGGTCAACGCCACCGACTGCTCCGCCGTCAGCCGTCCGTCGCCCAGCACCTCCCCCAGCTCCCGCCCCTCGAGCCAGTCCTCGACCACCCAGACCCGTACCCCGGCGCCGGGGACCTCGCCCTCGATGACCTCACGAATCGGCAGCACGTTGGGTTGGTCGATCTTCGCCAGGGCCGCCGCCGTCGCCCGCAGGCGACCGACGAAGACCTGGTCGGCGGCGACGGACTCGGCCAGCTCGGTGACGGCGACCGCCCGGCCGGTGGCCACGTGCCTGGCCCACGACACCGCGCCGGTGGGGCCGACGGCCGGTCCGTCGGCGAGGGCGTAGTCGTCGAACCCCCCCACCGCTCCCCTTTCGCCCGATCGAAGGCTCGATCGGTTGGGAGGCTACCCCGGCGTCCCAGCCCGCTCCCGTACACTCGGCCCAAGGTGTCCCGGAGCCAGCTCGTCATCGCCCAGCTGTCCGACCTGCACTGCGGGTCCCCCTTCTTCGACGGCGAGCTGCTGGCGGCCGCGGTCCGGGAGACCATCGCCCTCGACCCCGATCTGGTCGTCATCGGCGGCGACCTCACCCAGGAGGGCTACGCGGGCGAGTTCACCACCGCCCAGCACTACCTCGAGCCCCTCTTCGAGCGGGGCCTCACCGTGCTCGTCATCCCTGGTAACCACGACTCCAAGAACGTCGGCTACCTGCACTTTCGCGACACCTTCGGTGTGGGCGACGTGGCCGACAAGGGCGACCGGGTCCTCTCCCTCACCCTCCCGGGACGCGACGGGGCCGACCCCATGCGGGTGCGGGTGGTGGCCATCGACTCCTCCAAGCCCGACCTGGCCGAGGGCGAGGTCGGCCGGGAGCGCTACAGGTGGATCCGCGACCAGTTCGCGGCCGAGGCCGACTTCAAGATCTTCGTCCTCCACCACCACCTGGTGCCCGTCCCCGGTACCGGCCGGGAGCGCAACACGGTGTGGGACGCGGGCGACGTGCTCGCCCTCGTCACCGACCTCAAGGTCGACCTGGTCCTGTCCGGACACAAGCACGTCCCCCACGTGTGGCTCCTCGACCACGTGCTGATCGTGAACTCGGGCACCGTCTCGTCCCACCGGCTGCGGGGCTACACCCGGCCGTCCTACAACATCCTGGAGGTTTCGCGCGACGAGGTCCGGGTCACCCTCAAGTACCCGGGCACGGGCGAGCGTCTGGCCGGTGTCCTCGATCGGAGGCGGATGGCACTCGAGTCGAGTGCGGAGCTGGCCGGGATGTTCGCCAAGGCCCAGTGGAAACCATGACGACGCCGAGCCAGAACGGGGAGGGTGCGATGCCCCAGTGCCTCAGGCTGTTCCAGAGCGCCGTCGATCCCGACGAGCTGCCCGAACTGCGGCGGCTGTTCCTCGACGACGTCCGTCCCGCCTTCGAGGCCTGCTCCGGTTGCCTCGGGATCGAACTGGCCGTCTGCGACCATTCCAACGCCGGCGGGCTGGTCGACGTCGACGCCATCTCCCGGTGGACGTCGGCCGACGACATGGAGGCGGGTGTGTCCTCCCGGCTGATCCAGGAGGCGGTCGTGCGCTTCCGCTCCCTGCTGCGCCAGGAGCCGGTGGCCAAGGTGCTCAAAGTCCTGGCGTGACCGCCTCCCCCTCGCTCGCCATCGGGCCCCTGGCCGTGCTCCTGCCGGTGAAGTCGTTCGACGAGGCCAAGCGGCGGCTGGCGCCGGCGTTGGCGCCGGCGGAACGGGCCCGTCTGGCCCGGGCCATGGCCACCTCGGTGGTGGCGTCGGCGTCCCCCCTGCCCACGGCGGTGGTCTGCGACGACGCCGACGTGGCCGCCTGGGCCCGCGACCTCGGCGCCCTCGTGGTCTGGGAACCGGAGCGGGGCCTCAACCGGGCCGTCGAGGCCGGCGTCGAGCGACTGGGGAAGGCGGGCGCCGGGCGGGTGATCGTCGCCCACGCCGACCTGCCCCTGGCCCGCGACCTGGTGTGGGTGGGCCGCTTCGCCGGGGTCACGCTGGTGCCCGACCGCAGCGGCGGGGGCACCAACGCCATCTGCGTGCCCACCGGAGCCGGCTTCACCTTCTCCTACGGCCCGGGGTCGTTCGCCCGCCACGGGGCCGAGGCCCACCGGCTGGGACTGGCCTTGCGCGTCGTGCGGGAGCCGTCGCTGGCGGCCGACGTCGACGTGCCCGCCGACCTCGGCTTCGCAGTGGCGGGTCTGACCCGGTGAGCGTGAACCTGACCCCGCCGGCCCGGGCCCTGGCCATCGGCGCCCACCCCGACGACGTCGAGTTCGGTGCCGGCGGCACCCTGGCCAAGTGGGCCGCGGCCGGCTGCGAGATCTCCCACCTGGTCTGCACCGACGGGTCGAAGGGCTCGTGGGACCCGTCCGACGACGTGGCCGCGCTGGTCGCCATCCGCCAGGAGGAGCAACGGGCCGCGTCGCGGGCCCTGGGCGGGATCGGGTCGGTGATCTTCCTCGGCTGGCGGGACGGCGAGCTGGAGTCGGGGCTGCGCCAACGGTGGGAGGTCTGCTACTGGATCCGCCGGCTGCGGCCCGACGTCGTCCTCGGCCACGACCCGTGGAAGCGCTACCGGCTCCACCCCGACCACCGCCACGCCGGCTACCTGGCCGTCGAGGGCATCGTGGCGGCCCGGGATCCGCACTTCTTCCCCGAACAGAAGGTCGAGCACCACCGCCCGTCGGCCCTGTTGCTCTGGGAGGCGGACGAGCCCGACCACACCGAGGACGTCTCCGGGTTCCTCGACCCCAAGCTGGCCGCGCTCATGGAGCACAAGAGCCAGTTCCGCTCCACGATGCACATCGACGACCCGTCATCGGAGGAGCAGGTGGAGCGTTTCCGGGGCGTCGTCCGGGAGCGGGCCAACGAGGCCGGCCGCGACCACGCCTTCCGGTACGGCGAGCGGTTCAAGATCATCACCAGGCTCTGACGGTGTTACAACTCTTCCCGTGAACGATCGCACCGACATCGAGCCGGCGGCGCCCCCTCGGGGGTCGGTGCTCGCCCGCCGGGCCGCCGCCCGCCGCACCCACCAGACGATCCTCGACGCCCTCCGGTCGGTGAGCCAGGTGGCGGCCGAGGTCGCCACCGGCGGGGACGCCGGATTGGTGCTCATCGACGTCGGTCGCCGCATGGTCGACCTGCTCGACCTCACCGACTGCTCGTTCGAGGTGCCCCCCTTCGAGCGCTGGGCCCGGCCGTTGCTCCAACGCGACGGTGAGATGGGTTTGCACGGCGTCACCTGGGACCCGTCGAAACTCGGGTTCCCCGGTGCCGGCTTCTACATCTCGGTGGTGGCCCGTGACCACATCGTCGGACGGTTCCACTGCCTCCCCCGCCACCGCTACGGCATCCCCCACGAGCGGGTCCTCGCCGCCCTGGCCATCGCCGACCAAACCGCGGCCGCCCTCCTCATCTCCGCCCCCCGCTGACCAAGCGCCCCGGCGGGTAGGCCACGTCGGATCTCGTCGGCGCCCCCAAGCGCGGCGGCAGGCGCCATGCTGGGCGCCGCCCCCATGGCGGCCGCGCCGTACTGCCGCGGGTCGCTCGCGCAGCGAGGTAATCCGGGGCGCGGTCGAACTCCATCGAGCCGGGCCGCCCCCTCACCACGCCGGCTCGGCTCGTGTGGTGACGTGGCTCGCACCATGCCGTTGGGGTCGGTGACCTCGAAGGTGGCGTCGGGCAGGAGCTTGGCCTGCCAGTCGGGTTGGTGGAGCCGGTGGTGGTGGCGGGAGCAGAGCAGGACCAGGTTGTCGATGTCCGTCGCTCCGCCGTGGGTGACCCAACGGACGTGGTGGCCTTCGCACCAGGCGGACCGTCGGTCACAGCCGGGGAAGCGGCAGTGCTCGTCGCGGATGACGAGGGCGTTCCACAGGTTGGCGGGGATGGTCCGCGTCGCGGTGCCGTAATCGAGGATGCCCGAGCGGCCCTTGGTCAGACCCGGTGCAGGACGGAGTCGCACAGGTACCTCGACATCGTCGTCCCGTCCAGATTCGGTCCGCCGATGACCCGTCCCCCCCGGCCCTCCTCCATCGCCTCGACGTCGGCCACCAGGCTGAGGTGCGGTCGCTCACGACCACCGGTGCGGGTCTGCTGGTGGTCGAGGAAGAACCGGCTCACGTCGACCAGGGCGTCGGCCCGCC
>JAXDMK010000099.1:0-34302 GCA_034666105.1 Actinomycetota bacterium
GTGCTGGGATTCTTCAGCTTGGTGTCGAGGATCTTGATGAGCATGTCGGTGATCTTCTGGTGCATGAAGTCGCCGAAGCGCTTGAGGTCGTCCTTGTCGATGTCGAGGCTGGCGGCCTGTCGGAAGAAGCGCTCGAACTCGGGGATCCCCATGAGGTCGCTCAAGCCGGGGCCGTTGCTTGCTCCCTGACCGCCTCGATATCGAGATCGACCTTGACGCCTTTACCCAGGACGAAGCCGCCTGAGTCCAGGGCCTGGTTCCACGTGAGGTCGAAGTCGTCACGGTTGATCTCGGTGGTGCCCAGGAGCCCGGCCCGCAGGTTGCCCCAGGGGTCGGTGACCAACCCGCAGAACTCGACGTCGATCGTGATCGTCCGGGTTACGCCGCGGACGGTGAGGTCACCCGTCACGTCCCACCGGTCGCTGCCGTTATGCCGTACCGACGTGGTCCGGTAGGTGATCTCCGGGTAGCGCCCGACGTCGAGGAAGTCGGGGCCGCGGAGGTGGGCGTCGCGGTTGGGGTCGCCGGTGTCGATGCTGGCCGCCTTGATGGTGGCCTCAACGCTGGACTCCTCGGGCACTTCAGCCACGCTTATCGTTCCTGAGAACTCCCGGAACCGCCCCCGCACCTTGGCGACCATCATGTGGCGGACGACGAGCTGCACCTCGGAATGGGAGGGGTCGATCTTCCAACGCCCGGGGGGCGGGAGCTCTCTACCCTCGACGGTCCTCGTGAGCGCGCTCTGCGTAGCCATGTGACCTGCCTCCGCTCATGCCGGGTGTCGCGACTACCGTCTCACCCGGCCCTGGGACTTCACACCCCCGAAGCGCGTGGTTTCTCCTACCGCGCACCGCGTCGCGGGGCGTGGATCGTGGCGCCGCCGTCGTTCAGTTCCGTTGCCCACGCTCGCTGCGGCCAGCATTCGCGGGACACGCCTGGTGCGATGGCGGCGACCGGCAGGTACTCGGGGGGTCGCGAATAGGGGACGTGACTGGAAACGGGAAGGGCCATCTCTCCCGGGATGGCCCCTGAGCTGCACCTTTGCTGGAGGCGGCGAGCGGAATCGAACCGCTGTACAGGGCTTTGCAGGCCCCCGAACCGGACGCTGAAGAGGGCCCGTGAGCAGCCAGTTCGCGTCGGCACCGCTTGCGGCCGACACGAGCAGGACACGCGATCTGGGCTTTGGCGCTTTGAGGAGTACCGCGCCCGATGACAGCGCGACTACAACCGCTCGCACCTGTCGGTGCGGTGGCGCACAAATGCGTTGCTAGATCGCTACGGCTTCTTCGGGGCCGGAGCGGCCGATGGCCTCGCCCCAGGAGCGGATCCCCGCGGAGGCTGCTGCAGCTGTGAGACCGGCTTCGACGATGAGCCATAGCCTCCCCGCTTCTCCTGGGGTCGTTTGGCCCCACCGCTAGGACCTCTCGTCTCAGCCACCAGCCCTCCCATTACGCATCAATAAACTCCAGGTACTCTACCTCGTCCCAACGCACGAGCAGTCCGCCAGGAAGAATATCGACCATTCCGTCCGCACCCGTCACGAATTCGCCACTATCGGGATCAACTCGAACAGCTGCCGCAAGGTAAAGGTCCTGCGGCTCTGGATATCCGGCGGTGTACGACTTCCTGCCATTTGCGGCTGCGTATGCTCCTCCTATCCATGTCCCAGATTTCAGTCGCAGTCTTATCCACCCGTCGACCTCGTATTGAAACAGGTAGTCCCAGGCACGGGGTGCCGGGTCCGGCCCGGTGAACACCCGCGCCCAGAATGCGCCCCTACGTGTCGCAAATCCAATAGCGGTGCCTGCAATTGCCGGGAGGGCGACATACGCGGCCGGAACGAGCCACAAGGTCGCCGCAAGCGTCGCGCCGGCACGAACCTTCGGCCATTGCTCTGCCCATAACCAATAGGTAAGGGGAGCAAATGCCGCATGGAAGATAGCAGAGCCTCCAACAAACCGAAGGACTCGATCGCTGAGTCCTATTCCCCAGCGCCCCGCCTGTCGCTCAAACGCCCAGGTATATAGCGCTCCCGGTAGGAGGGCTATCGAAAGCACTGCTAGCGAAGAGAATGTCTCAGGCATCCGACACCTCCCCAGCAAAGTCGCATCGACTGCCTGTCTCCGGTGGGATGGGGCCGCTCGTCACTGCGGAAACTTGAACTGACGCGCCGCTGCGCGAATCGAGGTCAGGTCGCTCGCCCGAAATGGCATCCGGAGATTCAGCAGGAGGATACCGATCGCCTGCCGGCAGCTGGCCCGTCTTCATCCAAGGCCGTGAACAATCGGAGGCTCGGGGAGTCAGAGCCGCTGCGCTCGTAGCAAAGCGGCGCTGGATGCGCTGGCATTAGGGAGTCGGCTCCTCAGGGCCGCGACTACGAACAGTGCATCAGCCACACGGATCGGGTCGCCGGCCTCAATCGCCTCGACCGAAATCACGTCCTTGATCGGGGCCAAGACAGGATCGCCTTCGACTAGTGCTGTCTTCAGATCGGCGATGCAGGCGTCGAGCACAGGGACAGCGATCCCGGTCAGCTCCTGCTCGTGGTCAAGCTCGTACAGGGTGACCAGCGTGGCGTGCAGCTCGTTAGCTTGTCGCCACGACCTCACTTCTTCTTCCCGCCAGACTTCGGTGTCTGGGACAGGGCGCTGGCAGCCGCCGACTTCTCGGCCTTAGTGGACTTCGCGTTCGCCAAGACCTTGCCGGCGGAGGAGGCGGCCTTCGGGCCGGTCTGTCGGTTGTTCTTCCCCATGGTGGCTTCCTACCTTCACTGCCCCCGGTGTAGTGAGTCCGGCCGTGGCGGTCGCCGGTGGCGGCTGGAGGCCCAGGGCCGCCGACTGCGACATATTTCCCTCTTAATGCTACGTTCGTAATTACATCGGTGTCAAACTGATTCGTTGAGATCAGCGCTTGGCGAACAACCACGATGGGCTCGTCAGCTTCCTGGGACCCCGGATGCATCGCTACGCCAGCCGAGCCGGGAGCAGGCCGAAACTACGGTGCGTGGTGTGCCGGCTTCGGCGACGATGGGCGAGTGGAAACCGACGCGTCTGACGAGCGCCACTGGTATCAACTGATGTCCCTGCTCAGCCTCGACGGCCTAGTGCACTTCTACGGGTCGCTTGGGTTGGACGAGGCAGAGCGGACCATCCTCATCCCCCTCGCCCGGGAGTACCTCGCACGCCTTCCGAGCCCTCGCAAATTCTTCGACGACGAACGGACGGCTGCCGAATCACAGGCACTCACCGAGCGGATCGCGCTCGCGGATCGCTGGGCTGAACATGCGGTAGATACTCGATGCGACGAGGTAACAGCAGCGCAGATCTACCGGCTACTGGACACTGCAGTTCGTTGGACGTTCCAGTCGATCGACGAGTCTGACTGGACCTTTGCGTTCTGGCTTCTCGTTTACGCCGATCGGCAGATCCATACGATCGTTCCGACAACTCTCGAGCCCGGCCGGCTGCGGATCCTCACGGAGGCCATCCGGGTGGTGCTTCCCAGGAGTGAAGACGACGTCGTCGAGCGTGCCAAGCAGGACCTGTCAGATTGGGACGAGTGGTTCCTCGGGGAGCGGGAGGAGAGCGGGCTTGACCCCTATGACTCCCTCGCCGATTACCTGAGCAATTACCGCGCGCACGTCACATGGGATCTCATCCGACCGTTGCTCGCCGAGGACGAGATAGACGAACTCGCTCGTTGGGCGGACGAACAACTGGTCCAGTACCGACCCCGTGACGACCGTCTCTCGGCACCTACTTGGTGACCAACGGCAACCTGCGTGCAGACCGGCCCTGCCGTTCCTGAGGAGGTCGATAGGAGAGGTTCCCCGACGACTCTGGCCGGTACCTGCCGCGAAATGCTCTGATCAGCGCTGACGAGGCAGGGTCGAGCATTCAGGTCGCGGCAAGCGGTCCTGGTCGCGTGCGCCGCCAGATCCAACCACCAACCCAGCTGGCGGCCGCCGCGGAGACGCTGATTGGCACCAGCACCCAAACCACTACATCCCAGATGGTCGCAGGGCCAGCACTGAACAGTTGGGTGACCGCCACGGGCAGGGCCAGGACTGCGGTCACGATTGCGGCGATCTTGGCGTAGAGGCCGGCAGTCGTTCGCTTCATCCTTACGTCGAGGGCTGAGGTGATCGCTGCGCAGACTGCTCCGGAGGCCAGACCGCCGACGAGCCCCCAGACTCCCGCGATCATGCCGGCCACCAGCGCGATGCCGTAGTCGGGAGGCCCAGCATTGGCGACTTGCGCGTCGATGAGAAACAGCGGTGGGGCCAGGCCGCCGAGAACGACAAGGCCGGCGGCGGGCCCAGCCAGCACCCACAACGTCGACCGAGCGATGTGACGCACAGGTTCAACGGTAGGTCCCGCGGGCTGTCCCGTGACTTCGGGGGCCGGGCCTCGGTCTCGCAGAATTGCCCGCGTCGAGGGTTTGCGGTGGATTCAGCGACACCCGTGTCCTCAGGTGGTGTCTTCTCGGCGACGAGCGAGGGGGACACCCGAGGCCCTCTCGATCCGAAGGAGCGTGGCCACCGTGACCTTGCCGTCGATCCAGAGATGCCCTAGCGCTTCACGGAACCGAGCACTTCCCCGCGCCTGTTCCTCGATTCTGTCGATGAAGCGGTCACCGCATCCTCCGCCAAGGAGGTCCTCCAGGAACCCAGCGCCCATGACGTCGACGTCCTCCGCCCTTACGCTCTCGATCATGGCCGTGATCACGAGCCACGCCTCATCCGGGTCTTGGCTGATCACCTCCTCGATGAGCGTGTAGGGCCAGGAGTCCCATGGAGACTCGCTGCACTTGTATTCAAGCCAGGTCGTCATGACCAGGTCTCGGCCGAGAAGTTGGTAAGCGCGCATGAGGTTCTCCGAACTTGTCCGGTCCGAGTAGCCCAAATCCAAGGCCTCGACCACGACAGCGATCGCATTTCGGCGTCCACGGGTCTGGGAGACGAGATCAACCTCCCAATCGTGTCCCTTTTCCGCGATCACGGGGGCCAGGACGAAGGCGAGGTTGGAGCCCTCGTTGCTGTCCGTGAGGTCATCGAGCATTCCGTTGAGCACCCGCCACCACTGGTCAGGGTCGGTGGCGATGAGCCGCCCGAGGCGGTTCTCGTCGTCCTCCTGGATAGGAAAGTGCTCCCCCCGGACCCAGCCTTCGCACATCAGCCGGATTTCATCATCAGTCACGAGGCGATCATCGCAGTCTGTGTAGCCGGCCGCTCGGGTTTCGACGACCGCGGCACCGCCACCATTGCTGCGCCTCGTTGTCACCCGACGTGGGCTGCCGGGGTAGCCCGCTCGAAGCAGTCAGTACCACCGCGGTGTCGGCCATAGCGACTGTCCAAATCGAGATGGACCGTGAGTTCGGCGCAGGTCCGCGACTCCCGCACAATGGACGGTGTGACGGATACGCCGGGTCGCGACGTTGTTATCAGGCGATGGAAGTACGCGGCGCCGCCGTGGCGGCTGTACGACGCGCTCGTGGGCGAGCGTGATCATTGGCTGCTGCCCTGGGACGACGAGCGAACTCCCGCCGTCACCGAGTGCGTGGCGAACGAGCGGGTCGTTCTCGCCCCTTGGGTCAACGAGGAGATCAACGATGTCACCGTCGTGATCACGACCGAGGGACAGGGTTCAAAGCTGACCGTCGTCATGCATGCCGACCACGAACTCTCGGAGGACACCCGTAAGGCCGCCAGGTATCGGTTGGGCACGCTGTTTGGCGAAGCGCTGAGAACCTGGGTCGACGGCTGGTAGGCCCGCGGCGCGCTCACAAGAGGAGGTGGCGAAGCGCTGCCTTGAGGACGACGAGGCCGATCCAGATGGCCACCGCCGCCGCCCGCATCCACCGGGGGGCGTACGGGCACAGGGGGCTGTGGTCGCCGGCGGGCTGATGGCAGTCCGGGCAGGGCGAGGGGATGCGGGAACACTTCCGCCGATGGACGCCGAAGCGACCGCACTCCTCGCACTGCGGGGCCCACCGCTTGGGCGAAACCGCTTGGTAGATGCCCCGGTAGAAGAAGTACCCGACCAGGCCGAGCCCGGTCCAGAAGATGATGGTGCTCAGGGCGGAGACAGGCGCCGGATCCGCCACGCCGAGGGTCACACAGTCGTTGTCGGCGGAGGGCGTGCGAACTTGACTGGCATGCCCCGCTGCGCGGCGCTTTCTCCGCTCCGGCCCCAAGAGATGCACCGAGCACCTGGCGGTCGTCAGCAGCGCCGGCGCTGGAGGGCTTCCACCTCCTCGGCGACCGCGCTGCCAACCGTGTCGCCCGCGCTCGTCATGCGACTGTCGCGCTCCAGGTGCGTGAGCAGGCGCGTTGCCTGAGAGGGGACGCAGTGCGCGAGCCCCCTCGCGGCCCCGACGACAAGGTCCGCATTCGGGTCGTCGAGGGCTGACACGAGCGCCGCGACCACGTCCGGTTCGCCGACGCTCGTACAACCGAGGGTGAGGGCCGCTGCCACTCGGACAGCCGAGGCCTCCCGGTGGTCGCTGAACACACTCAAGGCCAGGTCACGAGTGGTTGCTCCCCCGTGGAACAGGGTGTCCATCAGAGCCGCCCGAACCGGACCCGCCGTCTCGGCGAGAAATGCCCGTTGAAGGTCGGGCTCATGTTCTCGGCCGACAAGTACTCGCAGCTTGGCAACGGTTCGAAGGCGACTCGGCTCATCGAGGAATTCGAGACCGGCCAGGAGCGGACCCACCGCGGCCGCATCACGGAACTGACCCAGAAGCCAGAGGGCAGCTGAAGCCAAGTCATCGGTGCGGTCGCCGGTGACGATGTTGACGAGCGCGTCGCGGGAGTCGACTCCAGTCGCGAGCAGCTGCTGAACCAGTGCCCGACTCACGGGCCGGGATGCGGGCTCGTACTGGCGCAACGCCCACTCGACCTCGTCGGCAAAATCCCACTCCCAAGAGGGCTTCTCTCCATAGGGATTCGTCACCCAGGTGATCCCCTCCTTGTCGGGGTCGCACTCGTCGGGTGGGCCGTAGCCAGCGGCCTCCAGGTTCTCCATGAGGGTGAGGAGGATGTCTCCAGCGAAGTTCTCCGGGTCGGGAAGTCCAGGTGCCACATCATCGGAGTCGCCCCCCTCGGAGTCGCCGTCGTGCCACAGGCTGACCTCCCAGCCGAAGCGACAGTTGGCATGACGCTCGGACCGGAAGATGAACTGCAAGCGGGTATCGGGGTGCTCGCCCGCGAGCCGGACCGGCTCGAAGATGCAACCCCGGATGAAGGGACGTGGGGGAAGGAGCTCTCCAGTCCGACCGCTCATGCCCTGGACGGTGGAATGGACGGCATCATCGGCAACTACCCGAACCCGCTCCTCCACCTCCTTCGGGGACGTAGCAGGAGAAGCCTCCTGCAGTTGGGGCGGAGGATCTTCACCGAACGGCCCGAAGTTGCGGGGCGGAGGCTCAGAGAATCCAGCGAGATCGATGCCGGAGAAATCGATTGTGGCGCCCACCGACCCTGATGCCGGGTCGATCGGCACGACCTGTATCGCCTGCGCGTCCCGACTGAAGACGAGCGCCAACATTCGGGACGCGTTCCCCACGACGTCGAGGATCTGACCGGGCACGGAGACGGTGTCAAGGACGATGCCGAGCCTGAGGTCGATGCGCTCCACAGCCGAGCGAGCCTCGGGCATGGTGGCGTCCTCGTCACCCAGCAGATCGCCGACCTCGTCCCACAGGTTGGTAGCGATCCACGCCTCGTCATCGAAGACGACGAGACCCGACGGAAGGGAATCACGCTGGACGACTCCGACTAACTCGCCCGTGGCGCGAGAGATGCGCGCCAGCCCGCCCCTCATGGCGCGGTTCGTAGTGAAGGCGACAACCACGTCATTGTTGCTCAACCCGATTCCATAGCAACCGCCCTCGAGCTGGACCTCGCCGACGATCCGGTCGGCGGTCGGTGCTACGTGCAGGAGGACACTGTCCGAACGGCGGAAGGCCCACAGACCCTCGTCACCCGCGACGACAAAGTCCACCGGCCCGCCGATGTCGATGCCTTTCACGTCGAGATCGTCCATGCCGACCCGGAGGAGCGGGCCGGGGGAGCTCGTCGTGGCCCAAATCGAGGCCTCGCCTGCGGTAATCGTGCTAGCCCTCACCCCGAGATCGACGACCCCCTGCTCGATGCCCTCGACCGAGACCCGTAGGACTCCCTCCACGGCCGGCGCCCACACGACTCCTCCGGCATGTGCGAGGCCGGCTGAACGCCGCGGACCACCGCCCACCCTGGCCCGCTCCATCTCGACAACGGCGGTGACCGACAGGGGATCACCGTCGAGGAGGGCCCAGGCCGTGCCGTGCTCGTCCGTCACCCAGGCGCGGGAGCCGATCGGAAGCAGACCCCCCGGGCTGAATCGTCGTGAACCCACGTTCCCATCGTGACAGGGAGGCCCAGCGGTCGGTCTCTCGATTGTCCGCCCTCACGAAAATTCGCTGCGCAGCGCGAGATTCCTACCGGCTCGTCGGCCTAGTTATGCATCGACCCCAATGACGCACAGACGAGTGCATTGGCTCCCGCGGGACGGCGGCCGTGATGCGGGCGACCACGCTCAAGGCCGGCGGGACCGGCGTGACGGCCCTCGTGGACTACTACGCCGGCCTGGCCGAGGACCAACTCCGCCGGGACGGGCTGAGCCGAGGGCCCATCGATTACTACCTCGACCCCAACGAGCCGCCGGGCCGGTGGTGGGGCGAGGGTTGCGTGGCCATCGCTTTGTCTGGCGACGTCCGGCCGGAGCAGCTGGAGGCGATGATGCACGGCCGCCACCCTGGCGACGGTCGGCACCTGGGCCGGGGCTTCGGAGCAAAGTCGGCGCGGGCATTCGACGCCACCTTCTCCGCGCCCAAGTCCGTCTCGGTGCTTTGGGCGCTGAGCCCGGATGCCGCGGTGCGGGCCGAGGTGCTCGCCGCCCATGACGCGGCTGTCGTCGCCGCCCTGGACTGGTTCCAGTCGCATGGCGGAGTCACCCGCCGGGGCACCAACGGCGTCCACCAGGTAGATGCCCAGGGCCTGGTCGCGGCGCTGTTCCGCCAGCACACCAGCCGGGAGGCCGACCCTCAGCTCCACACCCACGCCGTGATCTGGGGGAAGGTCCGGGACCCAATATGCAAGTGGCTGTCGCTCGACGCCCGGTTCCTCAAGTACCAGCAGCGCTCCATCGGCTGGGTCTACGCCGCCGCCCTGCGCTCGGAGCTGTCGGCTCGGCTGGGAGTGTCCTGGGGCGAGGTCAGTGAGGGCCACGCCGACATCGACGGCGTGCCGGCGGAGTTGCTGAAGCTGTTCTCACAGCGAAACGCCCAGGTGGAAGCTGCGCTGGCCAAGTCGGTGGCCGCCTGGGTCGACGACCACGACGGCGAGGAGCCCGGTCCCCGCATTCTCTATCGCCTCGAGCGCGATGCCGTGCTCGACAGCCGGCCGGGCAAGTCCGAGCCGATCGAGGCCGAGCGGCTTCGTGCCGAGTGGACGGAACGAGCGAGCCGAGCCGGGTTCGCTCCGCTGGCCCTCCCCGATGGTCATGGACGCCCGCCGGGCAGGATCGACTGGAACGAGGAATCCGTGATCGCCGAGGCACTGGTGGCGGTGGCCTCGTCGTCATCGACGTGGCTGCGAGCTGACCTGGCCCGGGAGATCGCGGCCCGGCTTCCGACCGCCGTGGCCAGCTCGGTGGCGGAGGTCGTCGAGGTCGTCGACCGACTCTCCGCTGAGGCGGCGCGTAGGTGCGTGGAGCTCCACCCGCCGGCCAAGGCCGGTGTGGCCCGCCGGCGGGACGGTCGCGCGGTCACAGCGCACGTCGTCGATCGCCGGCTGAGCGCCCCGGCCGTGCTTGACCAGGAAGCCCGGCTGCTGTCCTGGGCCGCCGCGAACGCGGGGACGAAGCGCCGCGTGGCTGCGGGCGAGGATCTCCAGGCCGCGGCTGCCCAAGCGGTGGCGGGCGACCAGCGCCTGGTATTGGTCGTGGGCCCGGCCGGGACGGGCAAGACCACCTTGCTGGCCTCGGCGGTTGCCTCGCTACGTGAGCAGGGCCGACCCGTGGTCGGATTGGCTCCCTCAGGCAAGGCCGCCGACGTGCTCGGTCGCGAGACCGGCACGCCCGCCACCACCCTGGCCAAGCTGCTCCACGAGTACGGCCGACCCGAATGCCCGCCGCCCGAATGGCAACTCCGGCCGGGGACCACGGTCATCCTCGACGAGGCCGGCATGGCGTCGACCGAGGACCTCGGCCGCCTGGCGGGTCTGGCGGATCGCCATCATTGGCGCCTGGTCTGCGTCGGTGACCCGGCCCAACTCCCCGCCGTGGGTCGGGGTGGCATGTTCGCCCATTGGTGTGAGGATTTCCCCGCCCACCATCTGGATGAAGTCCGGCGGTTCCACGACGCCTGGCAGGGCGAGGCCAGCCTTCTGCTGCGCCAGGGCGACCCAGCGGCCGCCGCCCACTACGCCGAGCATGGACGGCTTCGCAGCGTCCATCCGGCCCTGCTGGCCGACCGGGTGGCCCGCCAGTACGAGCAGATGAGCGGAGGCGGGGACACCGTCGCCATCACCGCGGCCACGACCGGCACGGCCCGGGCCATCAACGTCGAGATCCAGCGTCGCCGCAATCCTCGTCGGCGGGGAACGTCGGTTGCCCTCCCCGACGGGACCGAGGTGTTCGTGGGCGACCAGTTGGCGACGCGCCGCAACGACGCCGGCCTCGTCACCAGCGGGGGAACGGCCGTGCGGAACCGGCACACCTGGACGGTGACGGCCATCGGCGACGACGGCTCGCTGACAGTGGAGGACCCACGACGAGGCCGCGTACGCCTCCCGAATGCCTACGTCGCCCGCCACGTGGAGCTTGGTTGGGCGGTCACCGGCTACGGCAACCAGGGAGTCACCGTCGACCACTGCATCTGCGTGGTGGAGCCGGCCAGCACCCGGGCCGGCATCTATGTGGCCATGACCCGGGGCCGGGGTCGCAACGCGGCTTGGGTGCTCGACCGGACCGGCTTGGAGGACGTCGAGGAGGCGTTCGCCACCGCAATCGCCCGGCCGCCCAACGCCCGCACCGCCCACGCCGTCCGGGAGCAGCTCTACCGAGCTGCCGGGGCACACCCGCACGTGGTCGCGACGACGCCGGAGATGCTGCCAGAGGACCCGGCCCGGCGAATGGCTGAGCGGCTGAAGCAGCTACCGACCCATCGTCCACCGGTCCAGCGGCTGAGTCATTAGCGGTGCGACGCGAAAATTCACGGCCCTCACCGGCCTAGTTCGGGCGAGGACTTCCGAAGGAGATCGACCATGCCGACCACCAAGAACGACCGGCTGCCGCTGATGGACCTGCCCGCTCTCGCCGAACGCCTCGGCGTCAACCACCGCTACGTCCGCCGGATGGTCGCCGAGAGGCGGGTTCCGTTCATCAAGTTCGGGCATCTCCTGCGCTTCGACCCCGTCGAGATCGAAGCTTGGCTCGGTACGGCTCGGGTGCCGACCGACTTGGAGCCTCACCGTTCGATGCCTGATTAGGTATCATGGAGGGATGACCGATCAGGCCGTCGCAGTCGGTGACCTTCTCCGGCGAGCTCGTAGCAGCGCGGGCATGACCCAACGCGAGCTGGCCCGCGCCGGTGAGACATCGCAGGCGGCGGTTGCCCGCTACGAGACCGGCCGGGTGCTGCCCGACCTGCGGACGCTCGATCGCCTCCTCGGCGTCTGCGGTCAGCGCCTCACCGTCGATGCGGTGCCAACCCGCCGTACGGGACGGGAGTCAGCCACCACGCGGCCCGTGGCGATCCCGGATGACATCGCCGACTCCGATGAGTCCAAGGCCGTCGGCGTCGTCGAGTTGCCGCCGCACATCCGATGGAGCGGGCCACCTCGGACCTACGACCTGGGTCAGCGACGCGACCGCGCTCGCGTCTACGAGCAGGTTCTGCGCGAGGGGACCGAGGACGATGTCCGGCACTTCGTGAGCCTCGACGAACTTGTCGACCTTTGGGACGACTTGGTCCTGCCCGACCACGTCCGGGCCGCCTGGGACCGTTGGTTCGGAACTCGGGCGGATGCGATCCGATGTTGAGCGCATTTCAGGAGCGGGTCGCCCGAATGGTCGCCGCCCTACCCGAGGCCCGAGGCTTTGCCCTCGCCGGTGGCAGCGCCTTGGTGGTCCACGGCCTCACCGAGCGGTCCACCAACGACCTCGACTTCTTCA
Organism: Actinomycetota bacterium; assembly: GCA_034666105.1. Taxonomy (GTDB): domain Bacteria; phylum Actinomycetota; class Acidimicrobiia; order Acidimicrobiales; family AC-14; genus JAXDMK01. The sequence continues at coordinate 12,219 of JAXDMK010000099.1, forward strand.
CCCCCGCGCCCACCGACGTCCCCGTGCTTCGCCAGGCTCTCGAGATCGCCTTCGGCGAGGCCGGCCTCACGGTGACCATCGTCAGGGACACCGAGACCTTCGTGCGGCTGGCGGTCGGTGACGGGACGGCCGACACCCTCGTCGATCTGGCGTGGGACGCCCGCATGCGGCCGGCGGTTGCCAGCGATCTCGGGCCGGTGCTCGACCAGGAGGAGTTGGCCGCCGACAAGGTCCTCGCCTTGTTCGGGCGGGCTGAGCCGCGCGACTTCCTCGACGTCTACGGTTTGTCCCAGCGTCTAGGCTGGCCCCGCCTCCTTGCTCTCGCCGAGCAGAAGGATGCCGGCTTTGGTTCGGAACGCCTCGCCGAGTCTCTCGGCCGCATGGACCGCCTCGACCAGGCCGACTTCGGAATCGATGATGCCGCCTACCGCGCGTTGCGAGCCTGGGTGGACCAGACTCGCGACACCCTGGAGCGGCATCCGACGTTGAAACGGCCCGGTCGTCGCCTGTAGCCGGGAGCCGACCATGGCATCCATCGAGAAGACCGACACCAAGCGCTGGCGAGCGCGCTACCGCGATCCGTCGGGGCGGAGCCGTAGCCGCACGTTCGGCACCAAGGCAGAGGCCCAACGGTTCCTGAATGGCGTCGGGGCCGACATGCAGCGGGGCCAGTGGGTCGACCCGGCGCTGGGGACCACGAAGCTGGCGCACTGGGTCGAGGAGTTCCTCCGCACCGCCCATGACCTCGACCCGAGCACCCGAGCCACCTATGAGCGCGACCTGCGCCGGTACGTGCTTCCCCGCTTCGGCGACACGGCCATGTGCAAGATCCGAAAGCTGGACGTCCGCGCCTGGATCAACGACGAGCTGGGCGAGGGGCTGGCCGCCAGCTCGGTCCATCGGCACTTCCGCACTCTCCGACGCGTCCTCAACGTCGCCGTCGAGCACGAGCTCCTGGCCCGGTCGCCCTGTGTCGGCCTCAGCGGCCCCAGGGTCGAGGCCACCGAGATGCGCTTCCTCAACGCCGAGGAGGTGCGGCGCGTGGCCGAGGAGCTGCCACAGCAGTTCCGCACCCTCGTCTACACCGCCGCGTACACGGGGATGCGGTGGGGGGAGCTGATCGGCCTTCGCCGAGGCAGTGTCGACCTGGCCGCGCCGGCCATCACCGTGGTGGAGCAGCTCGTGATCCTCGACGGCAGTTGGGTGCGAAAGACGCCCAAGACCGCGGCCGGACGGCGACGGATCACCTTGCCCGCCTTCCTGGCTGAACTGCTCGCCGTCCAACTGGAGGAGCGAGCCGGTCCCGGACCCGACGGGCTGGTGTTCCCGAACCGAGCCGGGAACCCGATCCACCCGTCGAGCTTCAACGGCAACCACTGGAAGCCGGCCAAGGAACGGGCCGGCATCGAGGGCGTCCGTTTCCACGACCTCAGACATACCGCGGTTGCCATGGCCATCGCCGAGGGAGCCCACCCCAAGACCATCCAGGCCCGGATGGGCCATGCCAGCGTGCAGATCACCCTCGACCGCTACGGGCATCTCTTCCCAGAGCTCGATCGGGCCGTGGCCCAAGGGCTCGACCGCACCTTCCGCGCCGCCCTGCGGGTCATCGACGGAGGCCTCAGCGAGGGCCCTCGTGACACGGCGAAGACACAGATGACACGCGTAGGACACGAAATCGGGGTGTCTGGCGGTCACCAGCGGTCGCTGCCGGTCAGGCCGGAAACCGGCTCTGACCAGCAGTTTTGCGTTGAGGCGGCGAGCGGAATCGAACCGCTGTACAGGGCTTTGCAGGCCCTTGCCTAAACCACTCGGCCACGCCGCCCTCGTGGGGAGCTTACCCGGTCGCTCCTACACTCCTGCGGGTGACCAGTCGCCGGATCCCGCTCCTCCTCGCCGTCGGTGTGTTCCTCGGGGGGTGCTCGGGCTCGGGTGGCTCGACCACGACGCGCTCGTCGGACACGTCGGCACCGTCCCCCTCGATCGAGGCCCATTGGCCGGCCCCGTCGGATCCGATGGCCAGGACCGTCGCCGCCGGCCTCGTGCCCGAGACCCACGAGACGCTCCAGCACCACGTCCACGCTCATCTCGACGTCTTCGTCGACGGCGTCACCTACACCGTCCCCGCCGGGATCGGCATCAGGATCGACGACCCAGCCGTGCACAGCGCCGTCAACGTGCTCGGCCAGGCCTCCTACGGCGGGATCTCCGTCCCCTGCGAGACGCCATGCATCTCCCCCCTGCACACCCACGACACCAGCGGCACCCTCCACACCGAGTCGGCGGTCGACGTCGACAACACGCTGGGCCAGTTCTTCGTGGAGTGGGGCGTGAAGCTCGACGGCCAGTGCGTCGGTGAGTACTGCAGCCCCCAGACGCCGGTCGCGGTCTACGTCGACGGCCAGCCCGTCGCCACCGACGGGGCCGCCGTCAACGGCATCGCCCTCCTCGACCGGCGAGAGATCGCCATCGTGATCGGCACCCCCCCGGCGGCCATCCCGAGCGCCTTCCCGGGCGCCTAGGTAACGCCTCGGCTGCCGTACATTCGGGGCCATGGCGACGTCGCTCGACAGCACCGCGGCGGCGGTGGCCCACCAGCTGGCCCAGCTCGCCGGCAACCACAAATCGGGCGTGGTCCAGTCGTCCCGGTGGACGGAGCGGATGCTCGAGTGGGCGATGTCGCACCCGTCGTTCAAGACCCAGCTCTTCCGCTTCGTCGACGTCTTCCCCGCCACCACCAGCGACGCCGACGTCATGCGTCACCTCGACGAATACTTCGAGGGCGCCGACGTCCCCAAGGTGCTCGACCTCGGTCTCGACGTGGCCGACCACGTGCCGTTCGGCAAGGCGGCCGCGGCCACCATCGCCCGGCGGAACATCACCCGGGTGGCGGAGCAGTTCATCGTCGGCACCGGGCCGACCGACGCGGTGAGCGGCCTCCACCGGCTGTGGCGGGCGGGAAGCGCCTTCACCGTCGACCTGCTGGGGGAGAAGACGGTGACCGACGGCGAGGCCGACCGCTACGCGGCCCGGGTCAGCCAGCTGCTGGGAGCGCTCGTGGCGGAGACGCCCCGGTGGGCTCCCGACGACCACCTCGAGTTCGACGACCTCGGCCCGTTGCCCCGGGTCAACGTGAGCGTCAAGCCCACCGCCCTGTCCGCCCGCTACTCGCCCCTCACTCGGGCCGAAGGGCTCGACCAGGCCAAGTCCCGCCTGCGGCCCATTCTCCGCCAGGCCATCGCCGGCGGCGCCTTCGTGCACTTCGACGCCGAGCACTACGACGTCAAGGACCTCACCCTCCAGCTGTTCCGGGAGCTGCTGGACGAGCCCGAGTTCGCCGAGCTCGACGCCGGCGTCGTGATCCAGGCCTACCTCAAGGACTCCCGCGACGACCTGGCCGACCTCATCGCCTTCTCGTCGGCCCGGCCCCGGCCCATCACCGTCCGCCTGGTGAAGGGGGCCTACTGGGACACGGAGACGGTGCTGGCCCAGGCCGAGGGCTGGCCGGTGCCGGTGTTCCAGCGCAAGGCGGAGACCGACGCCAACTACGAGCGCTGCACCCGGCTCCTCCACGACCACCATGGTGCGGTCCGGGCCGCCTTCGGCAGTCACAACCTGCGCTCCCTGGGCTACGCCATCGCCTACGGCCGGTCGAAGGGCATCCCCGACGCCGGGTACGAGGTGCAGCTGCTCTACGGGATGGCCGAGCCGCTGCACTCGGCGGTGCGGCGGATGGGCCTGCGCCTGCGGGTGTACGCCCCGGTGGGGGAGCTGGTGCCGGGGATGGCCTACCTGGTGCGGCGGCTGCTGGAGAACACGGCCAACGAGAGTTTCGTCCGCCGCCGGTTCGTGGAGGGACGGGGGCTGGACGAGATGCTGGCGCCACCCGACGTCGACGGCCTGCCCGGGCCCGAGGGGACGGCCCACCGTCCGCCGACCGATCCCCGGACGCCGGCCGCCTACGAGCCCGAGCCCTTGGCCGAGTGGCGGCGGGCGACGACGCGGGCGACCTTCGCCGCCGCGGTGCACAAAGTGGGGGAGGACGGCCTGCTGGTACGAGTGCCGGCGGTGATCGACGGGTTTCCGGTGCACACCGCGGCCGTGATCCGCTCCTGCGACCCGGCCGATCCGAACACGATCGTGGCCGAATCGGCGTCGTGCACGTCGGAAGAGGCCGATGCCGCGCTGGCGGCGGCCCATCGGGCCTGGCCCGCGTGGCGGCGGACGCCGGCGGGGGAGCGGGCGGCGGTGCTGTTCCGGGCCGCCGAGTGGATGCGGACCCGCCGCAACGACCTGGCCGCGCTGGAGGTCTTCGAGGCGGGCAAGCCGTGGAAGGACGCCGACGCCGACGTGTGCGAGGCGATCGACTTCCTCGAGTACTACGGGCGGGAGATGCTGCGCCTCGACCGGGGGGCGCCGGTGCAGTCGCCGCCGGGCGAACACAACCGGCTCCGCTACCAGGGCCGGGGCATCGGCGTGGTCATCGCCCCGTGGAACTTCCCCCTCGCGATCCCCACCGGCATGGTCGCGGCGGCCCTGGTCACGGGCAACGCGGTCCTGTTCAAGCCGGCCGAGCAGACGCCGGCGGTGGCGTCGAAGCTGGTGGAGGCCCTGGCCGTGGCCGGCCTCCCCCCGGGCGTCCTGGCCTTCCTGCCCGGCGTGGGCGAGGACGTGGGCGCCTACCTGGTCGAGCATCCCGACGTGTCGTTCGTGGCCTTCACCGGCTCCAAGGACGTGGGGTTGCACATCATCCAGGCGGCGGCGGTCCACCGTCCCGGGCAACGTCACGTCAAGCGGGTGGTGGCGGAGATGGGGGGCAAGAACGCCCTGGTGGTCGACGCCGACGCCGACCTCGACCAGGCCGTCCCCATCATCCTCGGGTCCGCCTTCGGGTACGCCGGGCAGAAGTGCTCGGCCCTGTCCCGGCTGATCGTGGTCGACGCCGTCTACGACCAGGTGGTGGAGCGGACGGCGGGGGCGACCCGCCAGCTCCGGGTCGGCCACCCTCGGGAGATGGGCACCGACATGGGCCCCCTCATCGACGCCGAGGCCTACCGGCGGGTGCGGTCGTACGTGGAGTTCGCTCCGACGGAAGGGCGGGTGGTGGCGGGCGGCGCCGACGTGCCGGAGCGGGGATGGTTCGTGGCGCCGACGGTGGTCGCCGACGTGGGGGCCGGCAGCCGCCTGGCCACGGAGGAGATCTTCGGGCCGGTGCTGTCGGTGCTGCGGGCGTCGACGTTCGACCACGCCATCGAGCTGGCCAACGTCACCGACTACGCGCTGACGGCGGGTGTGCTCTCCCGTTCGCCGGCCCACATCCGCCTGGCCGAGGCCGAGCTGCGGGCCGGGAACGTGTACGTGAACCGGTCGATAACGGGTGCGGTGGTCGGCCGCCACCCGTTCGGGGGCTACGGACTGTCGGGCGTGGGGTCGAAGGCGGGGGGTCCCGACTACCTCCTGCAGTTCCTCGAGCCCCGGGCGGTGAGCGAGAACACGCTCCGTCAGGGCTTTGTCCCCGGGGAGGACGACGCCCGGTCGTCGTAGATCGCTCCGGCGACTGGAGAGCGACGAGTATCATCCAGGCCGATCAACGGGGACGCGTAGCTCAGTTGGTTAGAGTGCCTGCTCGACACGCAGGAGGTCGCTGGTTCGAGTCCAGTCGCGTCCACGCCGACCGGCTGCACCTTGGCAGCCCGGTCAGCGCCGCACCTTGCCTCGCCGCAGGATCCGGTCGACGAGCCAGCCGGCACCGGCCGCCAGCGCCAGCACCATGGTGCGCAGCGCAGATGTCGTGGCCGGAGGCGGGGCCGGAGGTTGGGGTTCCACCTCGTCGCCGCGGGGGTGGCGGATCTCCTCCTTCTCCTCCTCGATCTCCTCCGCCCGCACCAGGTCGTGGCACAGCTTGCGGGCGAGGAGGGCGGTGAGGGGCGGGAGGAGGAGGACCAGGATCCGCAGGGTCCAGGTGACGGCGGGAATGGGCACGCCGAGCTTCTGGGCGCCGATGTCCTGGGCGCCGGCGATGAAGAGGACCACGTAGAAGGTGAGGGCGCCGATACCGATGGCGGTGCGCACCGGTCGGTATCGGGGGCGGTCGAGGAGGTGGTGGTCGACGCGGTCGCGGGTGACCCGGGCCTCGAGGAACGGCCACAGGTAGAGCAGGCCGAAGGTGACGCCGGGCAGCACCACCGCCGGGAGGAACAGCTCGGAGACGGTGTAGCCGAAGACGTGGAAGCGCCAGGGGGGAAACAGCCGCAGCGCCCCCTCCACCCAACCCATGTACCAGTCGGGCTGGGAGGCGGTGGTGACCGCCGACGGCTCGAACGGGCCGTAGAGCCAGATGGGGTTGATCTGGGCCAGGCCCCCCAGGGCCGCGATCACGGCGAACACGCCTGCGAACAGGCCCACCGAGCGGGCGGCGTAGGTCGGCCAGAGCCGTGACCCCTCGATGTTGGCCTCGGTGCGGCCGGGCCCGGGGAACTGGGTGTGCTTCTGCCGCCAGAGGATGGCGAGGTGGACGGTCAGCAGCCCGATGATGGCGGCGGGGACGAACAGGACGTGGAGCACGAACAGCCGGGAGAGGATGTCGGGGGACGGGAACTCACCCCCGAAGAGCAGGAAGGCGATCCACGTGCCGGCGAGGGGCACGGCCAGGGCGATGGAGTAGGCGATGCGCAGGCCGGTGCCGGACAGGAGGTCGTCGGGGAGGGAGTAGCCGCTGAAGCCGTTGAAGATGACGAGCACCAGCAGGGTCACGCCGATGATCCAGTTCAGTTCCCGGGGCTTGCGGAAGGCGCCGGTGAAGAAGATCCGGAAGAGGTGGGCGACGATCGCGGCGGCGAAGATCAACGCCGCCCAGTGGTGCATCTGGCGGAAAACGAGGCCGGCCCGCACGTCGAAGCTGAGGCGGACGGTCGACCGGTAGGCCTCCGACATCTCCAACCCCCGCAGCGGGGCGTAGCTGCCGTCGTAGACGACGGTGCGGGCGCTGGGGGTGAAGAAGAAGGTGAGGTAGATGCCGGTGAGGATGAGGACCACCAGGCAGTAGAGGGCGACCTCGCCGATCATGAACGACCAGTTGTCGGGGAAGATCTTGTTGAGGGCGCTCCGGGCGAACTTCGACGCCCCCACCCGGGAGTCGACCCACCGGAACAGCCGGTCGAACACGCTGCCGCCCTAGCCCAGCCGCTCGAGGTAGGTGGCGATGTCGCGGGCCTCATCGGGCGTGATGCCGAGGAAGGGCATGTCGGTCTCGGGGTCGACGCCCTTGGGATCGGTGATCCACCGGATGAGATTCTCGGGCGTGTTGGCCAGCCGGCCGGCGATGAACCCGCGGCGGCCGAACTTGGTCAGCGGGGGCCCGACGAGACCGTCCGCCCCCTTGACGCCCGGGATCTCGTGGCACGACCCGCACCCGAGGCGGGCGATGAGGGCCTTGCCCACCGAGGCGTCGCCGCCGGGGACGACCCGGACGGGCTCGAAGCCCCGCCCGGAGCAGGCGCCGACGGCCAGGGCCACGACGATCGCCGCCGCCGCGGCCGCGGCCACCGGCCGCCTCACGATCCGACTCCGACGGGTGCCGCCGGCGGGGTGCCGTCGGCGTAGGACTCCTCCGCCGCCAGCCACAGTCCGAAAACGACGCCCGCGGCCACCACGTAGACCGTCCCCGCGAAGGCCCACATCACGACGCCGGCCAGCTGCTGATCGTCGAGGGACGGGTAGGCCGGGTACCACGGGGTGGCGGCGAGGGTGAGGGCCGCGCCCAGGGCGCTGCCGGGGAGGGCGGCCACGAAGAGGGCCACGACGGCGGAGCCGCGACGAGTACCGACGGCGGCGGCCATCGTCGCCCAGAACAGGAGTCCCCCGCCCAGGAAGGTGAGGTGCTCGAGAGCGTGCAACTCGGGGCGGTGGAGGGTGGCCTGGTAGAGCCCGGGCGCGTGCCAGGCCCACATCACCGCCGTCTGGACGACGACCGCGGCCGCCGTCCACGCCGGCCAGCGGGCCGATCGCAACTCGTCCCGGACGAGGGTCCAGCCGTGGCGGGCGACGTCGCGGACGGCCGCCGGGAGGCCGGCCAGGAGGGTCGGCCCGGGGGAGGCGGCCACCAGCAACGGGGGGGCGACGGCCAGCAGGAGGACGTGTTGCACCATGTGGACCGCCAGGCGGATGTGGGCCCGGCCGTCGAGGGGCGACACCAGGGCGACCGCCACCGTGGCCAGTCCCGCGCCGAACAACCACGGCTGCCACCGCCGGCGTCCTGTCCCGTCCGGATCGACGACCGCCCGCCGCCAACCGACGGCGTAGGTGCCGGCTGCGGCCACGACCAGGACGGCGGCGCCCGGGTCAGCCACAGCGCCGTGACCCCAGCACGACCACGTAGAGGCCCTCGAGGGCGATGAGCAGGCCGTTGGCGGCGCCCACGATCAGGCCCAGCCGGCCCAGGAAGCGGTTCCGTTCGCCGGCGGTGCCCTCCTGGTGCTCACCCTCCCGGAGCAGGCGCCGGGAGAGCACCATCGCCGCCGCCGTCATCGCCAGCGTCACCCCGGTGGTGAGGTGCATCACCCACCCGTAGCCGCGGGTATTGCAGGTGAAGCGGACGACGCTGACCAGCACCATCAGGTGGATGATCCACGCACCGATGCCGCCGAGCACGGCGTACCAGACGGTGACCGCGGCCCGGATGGCAGAGGCGATGCTGTGCGACCGGCGAGCGGTCTCGGTGGGGGAGAGGCGGTGGGCGGTCATAGGTGGAGGGACAGGAAGAGGGACGGGAACACGAACAGCCACACCACGTCGACGAAGTGCCAGTAGAGGGAGAACACCTCGGCGCTGGAATGACGGCCGTGGTCGAGGCGTCCGAGCCACGCCTTGGCCTGCACCCCTACGCTCATGGCCAGGCCGATGAACACGTGGAAGGCGTGCAGGCCGACGATCGTGTAGTAGATCGAGCCGTAGGCGTTGTCGCGCCAGCCGAAGGTGAGCTCGTCGAAGTCGTAGAGGGTGAAGAGCAGGAACGACAGGCCCATCACGAAGCTGATGGCCATCCCCGCCTTGAAGGCGCCGACCCGTCCCTTGCGGATGGCCGCCTCGGCCCAGAAGATGGGGATGCTGCTCCCCCACAGGACGAAGCTGAAGGGCAGGGCCAGCTCCAGCTTGGGCACCTCGATGCCGCCGAGGGGCCACTCCTTGGCCGACGCCCGCAGGAAGAAGTACGAGGCCAGGAGGATGGCGAACACCATCCCCTCGGTCATGATCAGCACGGCCATACCCCACCAGGCGGTGGAGTAGCCCCGGCGGGTCGACGGCCGGATGGGGTCGACGCCGGCCGCGGTGGGCCCCGGCCCGGGCACGGGCACGGTGGCCGCGGTCACGCCAGGTCCTCCTCGGTGCGCCAGGTCCACCACACCGCGCCCACGACGGCCAGGGCGGCGCCGGTGACGCCCACCGCGGCCGCGTTCACGAGCAGGCCGAGGAAGAACACGGCCAGCCCGACGGCCACCATCAGGGGCAGGTAGGTGTCCTCGGGGATGGTGAGGTTGCCCTCGGGGGCGGTGTCGATGCCGCTGGTGATCGGGGTCTCCCGCTCGACCGCCCCTTCCGGCCCCAGGCCCCTGGTCTCCTCGTCCGAGCCGGAGGAGGCGTAGGGCAGCGGCTTCTGGTCCCAGAGGGGGTGGGCACTGGCCACCACGGGCACGGACGCGAAGTTGTAGTCCGGAGGGGGCGACGTGGTGGACCACTCCAGGCTGTCGGCGTCCCAGGGGTCGTCGCCTGCGGGCCGGCCCCGACGCCGGCTGATGAGGAAGTTGACCAGGGTGATGCCCGTCCCCAGGGCGAAGACCAGGGAGCCGAGGCTCACCATCACGTTGAGGCCCTCCCAGCCCAGGCCGTCCCGGTAGGTGTAGACCCGCCGGGGCATGCCCAGGAAGCCGAGGATGTGCATCGGGAAGAAGGTGACGTTGAAGCCCACGAACATCACCCAGAAGCTGAGCCGGCCGAGGCGCTCGCTCAGCATGCGGCCCGTCATCTTCGGCATCCAGTAGTAGATAGCCCCGAAGATCGGGAACACGACGGCCCCGTTGAGCACGTAGTGGAAGTGGGCCACCACGAAGTAGCTGTCGGTGACCTGCCAGTCGAAGGGGAGCACCGCCACCATGACGCCGGTGATCCCACCCAGCAGGAAGATGAGCAGGAAGCCGACGGCGAAGAGCATGGGCGTCGTCAGCCGCACGGTCCCCTTCCACATGGTCGCGATCCAGGCGAAGAACTGGACCCCGCTGGGGATGGCGATGATGAGGCTGACGGCGGAGAAGAAGGCCATGGCCAGGGGGGGCAGGCCGGTGGCGAACATGTGGTGCACCCAGACGCCGAAGCTGATGAACCCGATCGTCACCAGGGAGGCGGCCACCCACAGGTAGCCGGCCAGCGGCCGCCGGGAGAAGACGGGGATGATCTGGCTGATCATCCCGGTGGCGGGGACGAACAGGATGTAGACCTCGGGATGGCCCCAGAACCAGAAAAGGTGCTGGTAGAGCAGGGCGCTGCCCCCGAGCGCGGGGACGAAGAACGACGTGCCGAAGAGCCGGTCGAGCTCGAGCAGGCCCGCGGCCAGGGTGACCGCGGGCACCGCGAAGATGGCCATGAAGGAGAAGACGAGCATCGACCAGACGAAGATCGGCATCCGGTGCAGCGACATGCCCGGGGCCCGCAACTTGAAGATGGTGACGATGAAGTTGATCGAGCCGACGGTGGTCGACAGGCCGACGAAGACCACCCCCAGGCCCCAGAAGTCCATGTTGATTCCGGGGGAGTAGGCCTTCGACACCATGGGCGGGTAGGCGAACCAGCCACCGTCGGGCATCTTGCCCACGAAGAAGCTGAGGTACATGAAGATCCCGCCGAGGAGGAAGATCCAGTAGCTGAACGCGTTCATGCGGGGAAACGCCATGTCGCGGGTGCCCAGTTGCAGGGGAATGAGGTAGTTGCCGAACCCGGCCAGCACGGGCGTGTTGAAGAGGAAGATCATCGTCGTGCCGTGCATGGTCATCAGCTCGTTGTAGAGCTGGGGTCCGAGGACGCCGCTCTCCGGGGTCGTGAGCTGGGCCCGCATGACCAGGGCGGTCAGGCCGGCCACGAAGAAGAAGACGAAGGACGTGTAGATGTAGCGCATCCCGATGCGTTTGTGGTCGACGCTGGAGAAGAAGCCGGGGATGCCGGGGGCGTCCTCCCACAGGGTGGCCAGGTCCTTACCGGTGGGGACGCGGTCGAGGAGGGTCACTTGAGGCTCTCCAGGTAGGCGACGAGGGCGTCGAGCTCGTCCGGCTCCAGGCTGATCGGCGGCATGAGGTTTCCGGGCTTGATGGTCTGGGAGTTGCTGATCCAGCCGGCCAGGTTGCCCCTCGTGTTGGGCAGGGTGACGGAGCCGATCCACTGGCGGCTGCCGAAGTCGGAGAGATCGGGGCCGAGGGTGGCGGTGGCCTGGGTGTTGCGGATGGCGTGGCAGCCGGCGCACGCCTCCCGCATGAAGACCAGCTGGCCTTCGGCGGTGGCCTCCGAGGTCGGGCCGGTGCCGGCCCCCGAGCGCCGGGCCAGCCAGCGGTCGAAGTCGGCGGGTGCGTCGGCGATCACGATGAAGCCCATCCGGGCGTGCTGGAGGCCGCAGTACTCGGCGCATTCGCCCAGGTAGGTGCCGGGCGTCGACGCCTGGAAACGGAGGTGGTTGGTCTGCCCGGGGACGGCGTCGAGCTTGCCCGCCAGCTGCGGGACCCAGAAGCTGTGGACCACGTTGTCGGACCGCAGGACCACGTCGATCGGACGTCCGACCGGGATGTGGATCTCGTCGGCGGTGGCCACGCCCGACTCCGGGTAGCGCACGTCCCACCACCAGCGCTTGGCCGTGACCTCGACCTGCAGTTCACCGTCCTGGGCTCGGCGGACGTCCCTGGTGGTGGTGACCGTGACCACGGCCAGGATGGCCAGGATGACCACCGGCGCCACGATCCCGCCGGCCCAGATGAAGGCCGATTCGCTCCGGCGGTCGGTACCTGCCCGGACGACAGCGGCTCCGTCCTCGGCCGGCGTCGAGGTGCGGCGGCCCCGGACGATGGCGATCACGACCAGTCCCGCGACGACGACGTAGACGGCGGCGGCCAGCCCGAACATCAGCCACCACACGCCGGCCACGTGGCGGGCCTCGGGGCCGTGGTGGTCGAGGATCGAGGGCGAGTCCTTGCCGCAGGCGGGCAGGGCGACCGCGACGAGGACGAACGCGCCCGCCGCCGGCAGCCACCGGCGCCGGCCCGGGGTCACGTCCGCCGCCAGAAGACGGGGCCGACGGGCTCGGAGAAGTCGCCCCCGGCCACCAGGAAGCCCTCTCCGTCGATGCGCAGGGGCAGTTGGGGGAGGGGGGCGGCGGCGGGCCCGAAGACGGGTCGGGCGTGGTGGAGGACATCGAAGCTCGACTGGTGGCAGGGACACAGCAGCTCGTGGCTCTCGGCCTGGTAGAGGCCCACCGGGCACCCGGCGTGGGTGCAGACCTTGGAGTAGGCGACGTAGCCGTCGGGGGCCCAGTCCTCCCGGCCCCGGAGCGGGGTGATGAGGCCCGGCCCCACCCGCACCAGTACCGCCTGGCCGTCGGCCGAGCCCGGCTGGCCTTCGGGGAACACCGTGACCAGGCCCTCGAGGGGCACCTCGGAGGCCAGCACGGGCCGCCCGTCGTCGCTCACCAGCCGCATCCCGTCCCGCCATGGCGTCTCCACCAGGGCCCGGCCCGGGCTGGGACCGAGGGAGCGGATGGGGAACAGGGCGGCCGCCCCGAGTCCGCCCGCGGCCAGGCCGAGGGAGCGGAGGATGAGCTTGCGCCGGGTGAGGATCCCGCCCCTCTCGACGTCGGCCTCCACCTCCTCCAGCTCCGCCTCCGAGCCGCCGGGTTCGTGGCGATCGTCGACGAACGGTCCCCGGGGCATGAGGTGGTTGGCCCACATCACGAAGCCGACGGCCAGGCCGGCCAGGGCCAGGGCCAGGAAGGTGCCTTCCAACTGCGGGTTCCCGCCGGTCATGTAGACGAGCGCCAGGGCCAGCGCCGCCGCCGCCGACAGGAGGAACGACGTCGCCACCCGTCGCTCGGCCCGGCGCTCGGCGGTGGCCGTCTCCCCGGTGCCCTCGGGGCCGGTGTCGCCGGCGCCCGGGCGCTGAGGATCGGCGCGGCCGCTCACCCGCGCTCGCCGATCCAGCGCAGGAAGAGCATGAGGCCGGCCAGGGCCATGAGGGCGAGGCCACCCTCGGCCACCGGGCCCAGGTGCCACAGCGGCCGGCCGCCCCGGTCACCGGCGTGAGCGAGGTGGCGGACGTAGGCGACCACCGACGACACCTGCTCGTCGGTGAGGGCGGCCACGCCGAAGGCGGGCATCTGACCGGGTCCGAGGCGTATGGCCTCGGCCGTCTGGGCCGGGGTGGAGGCGCGGAGCGACGGGGCGTCGACGTGGAGGAGGGCCCCGCCGTCGCCGGCCCACGCGTGGCAGGCGGCGCACTGCAGCCGGAAGAGGCGCCCGCCGTCGGCCACGTCGCCGGCTCCCAGCCGGGGGATGTCGGGGCCGCCGGCGCCGGTGAGGCGGTCGGTGAAGTCCACCAGGGCGGTGACGGTCTCGGGGGGGTAGGCGGGGCGGTGGCGTTTGCTCGGCTCGGCCGGATCGGCCAGGACCCGGTTGGGCAGCGGCTGCAGGGGGTTGCCGGGGTCGTCGCCGGCCCGGCCCACCGAGGCCAGGGGCATGCGTCCGGTCGACAGTTGATAGTCGAGCGACGCCTTCCCCACGCCGACCAGGGACGGTCCCCGGTTCGTCCCCCGGCCCTCGGCGCCGTGGCACACCGAGCAGTCGGAGAGGTAGAGGCGGCGGATGTCGGCGGGTCCGGCTGCGACCTGGGCGGTGGCGGCCTGGCGGGGCCATGCCAACGCCGATGCGGTGGCCGCCGCGGTCAGGACGACCAGCCCGAGTGCGCCCAATCCCACCCGGTCGCGTCGTCCGACGCGACCTGTCGTCAGCCAGCCGGCGCGACCTGGGGGGCTTATGGGCCGGGACTCTACCCCGCGCCCCGGTAGCCGAACCGGACCCCGGTGCCTGCCGACGCAGACGTTTGCTGATGGCCCACTCGGGGACACCGGCCTCGTGAGCGATCGCCGAACGAGCCCCGGGGGCGACGACCTCATGGAGCGGGCCGAGGACGTCGCCGGCGACGTGGCCGAGCACGACTGGTTCAAGCGGCTGGCCCGGTTCGGCATGGTGGCGCGGGGCTTCCTCTACCTGGTGGTCGCGCTGCTCGCCCTCCGCGTCGCCACCGGCGATTTCGACCAACGGGCCGACAAGCAGGGGGCGCTGCAGGTGGTGGTGCGCCAGCCGATGGGAAAGGTCCTCGTCGCCTGCCTGGCGGTGGGCTTCGGCGGCTACATGCTGTGGCGCCTGGTGGAGGCGGCCATCGGGCCCCGCGACGAGGAGGACCCCCGCAAGGCCGTCCTCAAGCGCCTGGGCTACGTCGGACGGGCGTGCATCTACGGGGGACTCCTCGCCACCGCGGTCAAGCTGCTGGTCGGAGCGGACGAGGGCTCCGGGCGGGAGAACGCGGCAACCGACTGGACGGGCCGGGTGCTGGGCTGGCCGGGAGGGCGGCTGCTGGTGGGGGCGGTCGGTCTCGTGGTGCTGGGCGGTGGTCTCTACATCGGCTGGCGGGGCGTGCGCCAGAAGTTCGCCGACCGGCTCAAGGGCTACGAGATGAGCCCCCGTGAGCGGCGGTGGATCCTCCGGCTGGGTACGGTCGGCAACATCGCCCGCATGATCGTCTTCGTCATCATCGGTGTGCTGCTCGTCATGGCCGCGGCCCAGGCCGACCCCCACGAGGCGGTAGGCATCGACGGCGCCCTCCGCCGGCTGGCCGCCGGTCCCTTCGGCCCGACCCTGCTGTCGGTGATCGCCGGGGGCCTGGCCGCCTACGGCCTGTATTCGTTCGCCGAGGCCCGCTACCGCCGTCTCCCGACCCGGTGAACCGCCTGCGCCGACGGCTCCCCTGGACGCGACCGACCCCGGCCGGACGGCTGGCGGCGGCCGCCTCGCAGGCGGCGGACCGGTCCCTTCTCTGGTGGGCCGTAGCCGCACTGCTCGCCGCCTCCGGCCGCCGGTTCGGGCGGCGGGCCGCGTTCCGGGGACTCCTGGCCGCGGCGCTGGCGTCGGCCCTCTCCAACGGACCGATCAAGCTCCTCGCCCGCCGTCCCCGCCCGAAGGCGGCCGGGCGGGTGCCGGCCCGGTTCCCGGGCGTACGCCGGCCCACGACCTCGTCCTTCCCGTCGGCCCACGCCGCCGTCGCCTTCGGATTCGCCACCGGGGTGGCGCAGGAGCTGCCCCTGGCGGGCGTCCCCGTCGCCGCCCTGGCCGGGCTGGTCTCCTACTCCCGGGTGCGTACCGGTGTGCACCACGTCAGCGACGTGGTCGGGGGCGCCGCCGTCGGCGTCGGCGTCGGGTTGGCGACCCGCCGGCTGTGGCCCGTCGCCCCCCACGAGCCGGCCGAGGTGGGGCCCGACCTCACGTCGTCAAGCATCGACCCGTCCCCCGAGGGCGGAGGCCTGGTGGTGGTCGTCAACGCCTCCGCGGGGACGGCCGACAAGGTCACCGAGGAGCTGCGGAAGGAGCTGCCCAAGGCCGAGATCGTCGAGGTCGACGCCGGCGCAGGGGACGACCTCATCGGCGCCCTCGAGGAGGCGGCCGAGCGGTGCGTGGCCCTGGGCGTGGCCGGAGGAGACGGCACGGTGAACGCGGCCGCGGCGGTGGCGGCGGCCCACAAACTGCCGCTGCTGGTCGTGCCCGGCGGCACCTTGAACCATTTCGCCCACGCCATCGGCGTCGAGACCATCGCCGACGCCGCCACCGCCGTGCGCGACGGCAGGGTGGTGGCGGTCGACCGGGCCGAGCTCGACGATCACACGTTCCTGAACACGGGCAGCGTCGGCGGCTACACCGAGCTGGTCGACGCCCGGGAGAAGCTGGAGGACAAGATCGGGAAGTGGCCGGCCCTGGTGGTCGCCCTGTTCCAGGTCATGCGCCACTCCGAACCGTTGGCCGTCGCGCTGGACGGGGAGCCGGCCTCGGTGTGGATGGTGTTCATCGGCAACTGCCGCTACCACCCGGACGGCTTCGGACCGAGCTGGCGGGAGCGACTCGACGACGGGGTCCTCGACATCCGCATCGTCCACGGCCATCCCTGGTCGAGGACCCGGCTGCTGATCGCCGTCCTCACCGGCACCCTGGCCCGGTGCCGGGTCTACGAGCAGCGCTGCGTCGCCAAGATGCACATCAAGTCCGGACAGGGCCCCCTCCGGCTGGCCCGGGACGGGGAGACGTTCGACGGTTCCGAGGAGTTCGACATCTGCAAGGCCGAGGAGCAACTCCTGGTCTTCGCCCCCAACGGATAGTCGAGACCGTGGATTTGCGCCAGGCGCTCCGCCGCCGCCTCGACCCGGCCGGACGCTACGGGCTACGGGTCACCGTCTTCGCCCTCGCCTTCGCCCTGGTGGCGGTGCCGTTCGGGCTGCTGGTGAGCCAGGTCCGGGGCGACGGCCGGCTAGTCGACATCGACACCGCCGGGCTCGACCGGCTCCACCGGTGGGTTCGGGGATCGCCCGGCGTCGTCGGCCCGCTCAAGGCGGTGAGCGACCTGGGCACTCCCATCTGGCTGTGGCTGGTCGTCCTGGTGGCGTCGGTGGTGCTGGTGCGGGCGGGACGTATCCGCCTGCTCGTGTTCCTCCTGGTGACGGTGCTCGTCGGGAGTCTGCTCGACACGGTCGTCAAGATCATCGTCGACCGGCCCCGGCCCGTCCTGCTCGATCCGGTCGCCCACGCCCGGGGGAAGAGCTTCCCGTCGGGCCACGCCATGTCGTCGACCGTGGTGTACGGCTCCCTCCTGCTGATCTTCCTCCCCGGCTTTGCCCGCAAGTGGCGAAGGGTGCTGGTGGCGGGTGTCGTCGGCCTGGTGCTCGCCATCGCCTTCAGCCGGCTGGCCCTGGGCGTCCACTTCCTGAGCGACGTGCTGGGGGGAATCGTGCTCGGCCTGGCCTGGTTGGCGCTGTCGACGGCCACCTTCAGCATCTGGCGGGTGGAGCGGGGACAGCGCCCGGTGCAGCCGGCGCAGGGCCTGGAGCCGGAGGCGGCGGCCGACCTTCCCGGGTCGATCGGGAAAGAAATCACCACATAGTTGAGTGTAAAAGTCGGGATTCGGTAGTGTGTCGAGCATGAGCCGCACCATCGACGTGGAGGTGGGGCCCGGCTCCATCAGCCCCGCCGCCCTCGCCGACATCGAGAAATTCGAGCAGATGCTCGCCCTCTACCTGGCGGGTGATCTCGACGAGGACCGCTTCCGCATCTTCCGGCTGAACAACGGCATCTACGGCCAGCGCCAGGGTGGCCACAACCAGATGGTGCGCATCAAGGTGCCCTACGGCGCCATCAGCGCCGAGCAGCTCGACATGATGGCCTACATCTCGGAGACCTACTCTCGGGGCTGGGGCCACATCACCACCCGCCAGAACATCCAGTTCCACTTCGTCGACCTCGAGCGGGTGCCGTCGCTGCTGCGCGACCTGGCCAGCATCGGGATGACGAGCCGGGAGGCGTGCGGCGACACCGTCCGCAACGTCATGGGCTGCCACCTGGCCGGCGCCTGCCCCTTCGAGGTGCTCGACATCAGCCCATGGGCCGAAGCCGCCTTCCAGCACTTCCTCCGCCACGGCTACTCCCAGCGCCTGCCCCGGAAGTTCAAGATCAACTTCTCCGGCTGCGCCACCGACTGCGGCCAGGCCATGTTCAACGACGTGGGGGTCATCGCCGTCAGCCGGCCCACCGCCGACGGGTCGGTCGAGCCCGGGTTCCGGGTCTTCGTCGCCGGCGGACTGGGGGCCAACCCCCACCCGGCCCAGGCCCTGGAGGAGTTCACGTCCCGCGACGACCTGCTGGCCACCCTGGAGGCGTGCCTGCGCACCTTCGACCACTACGGCAACCGCGACAACAAGCTCCGGGCCCGGATGAAGTGGCTGGTCGACACCATGGGGATCGACGAGCTGCGGCGCAAGATCCTCAAGGAGCGGCGCCTGCTGCTGGCCACCACCACCTGGCCCGGCGGCGTCCCCGACTACGTCACCGAGCACGGCGACGAGCCGGCGGGGGCGTCGAACACCATCCCCCTCACGCCCGTCGGCCAGGACGCGGGCACCAACGTCGTGCTGCGGGCCACCGACCGCTACGGCCGGTGGGACGAAGCCAACGTGGTGCGGGGTGCGGCCAAGGGCACGGTGTCGGCCTACGCCTACGCCCGCCTGGGCGACATCACCACCGCCCAGTTCCGGGCGGTGGCCGCGGTGCAGCGCCAGCTCGGGTGCGAGGTGCGGGTCACCAACCGCCAGAACTTCGTGTTCCGGGGCCTCACCGAAGACCAGCTGCCGACCCTCTACGCCAAGCTCGACGCCATGGGGATGGCCCTCCCCGGCGCCGAACTGGCCCGCGACGTGGTCAGCTGCCCGGGCGCCGACACGTGCAACCTGGCCGTCACCCAGTCCCGGGGCCTGGCCGACGAGATCGGCAAGGCGCTGGAGGAGTCGGGGCTGGCCGACGTCGGCGGCGTCCGCATCAACATCTCCGGCTGCACCAACTCGTGCGGCCAGCACCACATCTCCGACATCGGCTTCGTCGGCGTCGAGCGGCGGGCCTACGGCAAGTCGGCGCCCGGCTACCAGATCATGCTCGGGGGACGGGTCGGTTCGGCCGAGATCGAGTTCGGGCGCAAGACCATGCGGGTGCCGGCCAAGCGGGCGGGCGAGGCGTCGGTGCGGCTGATCGGCCGGTTTGCGGCCGAGCGGTCGGCGGGGGAGACGTTCGGTCAGTGGCTCGACCGCTCCGGCGGCCCCCCGGCCATGGCCTCCTACCTGGCCGACCTCGACCACTTCCCGTCGCCCGACGAGGCGCCCGAGTACTACGTCGACTACGACGAGACGGGTCCGTTCACCGCCGAGGTCGGCGCCGGGGAGTGTGCGGGCGAGTGACGGCCACCTCTCCCGACCTGGCCGACCTGGCCGTTCTGTCCCGCCGCTTCGAGAACGCGCCCGCGTCCGACGTGGTGGCGTGGGCGGTCGACACCTTCGGCGACGGGATCGTGCTGGCGTCGTCGTTCCAGGACTGCGTGATGCTCGACATCGCCCTGCGGGTGGCGCCCGACCTCGAGGTGATCTTCCTCGACACCGGGTTCCACTTCGCGGAGACGATGTGGTTCGCCGACCGGATGCGGCAGCGCTACCGGATGAAGCTCACCGTCATGCACCCGGCGGTCGAGGTGGGCGACCTGTGGCAGCTCGACGTCGACTCATGCTGCGGCGCCCGCAAGGTCGAGCCCCTGGCCCGGGCCCTGGCCGGGCGGGCGGCGTGGATGACGGCCGTGCGCCGGGTGGAGGCCCCCACGCGGGCCACCACGCCCATCGTGAGCCTCGACGTGGGCCGGGGTCTGGTGAAGGTCAACCCCATCGCCACCTGGACCGACGAGCAGGTGGCCGACTACATCGTCGAGCACGACCTGCCCGTCCACCCCCTGGTCGACCGGGGCTACCCGTCGATCGGCTGCTGGCCGTGCACCCGCCCGGTGGCCCCCGGCGAAGACCCGAGGGCCGGCCGGTGGTCGGGCCAGACCAAGACGGAGTGCGGCCTGCACGCCTGATTCACGGGGCTACGGAAGAGGGTCCTCGTGGTCGGCCAGGACGACTGCGTAGGAGCCGCTCCCCAGCATCGCGCCGGCGGGGACCTCCCTGTCGCCCACCCGCAGGTTCTCGAGGGCACCGGTGACGGGGTCGAATGTCACGTCGTCGATCGTTCCCATGGCGTTGCCGAGCTCGCTGATGGCCCGCTGGCCGAGGAGCTCGAGCTTCCCGTCGGCGGCGAGGCGTTCCCGGTCGTCCGCCGGCGGGCGCAGGGCGCTCTCGTCGCTGACCATGACGGCGTCCGGCCCGAAGCCGCCGATCTCCGACCAGTCGACCAGACGGGCCTTCTTGCCGCGGCCGACGACGACGGCCGTGATCTGGCGCCGCTCGGCATCGACCAGTAGGTGGGCGACCGAACCCAGGTCCTGGGCGCTCGACCGGCTGATCAGCTTGCGGCCGCCGGCCCGGCGGAACGAGTCGGTCATCGGAGGCCGAGCCGGGCTCGGAAGTCGTCGACGGCGGCTCCAAGACCCACGAGGTCGTCCCGCACGAACTCCTCGGTGATGTCGGGCACCACCAGTGCCGATCCGGACACTGCCAGCTGCGCCGGCAGAGGGATGTAGCCCCGTCCCCCGTCGACCTTTTCGATCTCATAGCCCACGACGTCGCCGGCGCTGCCCACAAGGAGAACCAGATCACGGACGGTGCCCAGGCTGGCGCCGCTTTCGGTCAGCACGTCGTCGCCCATCACGTTGCGGTCCGCGCCCGGGTGGGCGACGTCGTCGGGGGCGTCCTCGGGGAGGACGAGGCGCGATTCGTCGTCCACCATGACGGCGTCGCGGCCGATGGCGTGGATCGCGCCCGCCGGCAGCACCTCCCGCCGGCGCCCGGAGAGGAAGCCCCGCTTGTTGAGCGTGAGGCCGACGAGATGGCCCGCTTCCGGGCTGTAGATCACGTCCCGGACCTCGGCCACGTCCTCACCCCCCTGGACGGTCACGACCGGCAGGCCGTTGATCTGCGACGCGTGCATGAGCAGCTTCATCGCTTGTCCCGGGTGGCGAACACGCCTCCCGCCCGTCCCCGGCGTCGGATGACGACGAAGGCGAGCGCGGCCAGGAGGAGGACGATGAGCACGAGGACCAGCCAATTCACGGCATCCATTCGTGTCCACCCTACGGCGCCGGCAGCGGAGCACAGACGGGGGTCAGTCCGAGGCCCAGGTCACCTCCGGTTCGGCATCGAGGAAGGCGCCGAGGCGGGCGGCTTCGTTCTCCGCCGCTGTCCTCACCCACCGCGGGGCATCGACGAACGGCTCGATCCTGACGGTGAGGCGGGCGCCCTTGCGCTCGTGCTTCCAGACCCCGGCCATCTGGCCGTCGACGAGGAGCACGGGCGACAGCCAGCCCTGGGGGCGGTAGACGCGGGCCCGGAGGGGTCCTGGCAGGAGGTTGTCGGCCTGGCGGGTGGAGGCGACCACGTACTGGTCGAAGGCGGGGAGGAGACGGACCACGCGGGCAGGCTTACACCTGGTCGCGGCCTTGATGTCCGCCGCCAGCATCCACATCGGCGTGCCCTCGACGTCGATCCCGGCCACGTCGTCGCCCCTGGCCGCGATGTGTTTGCCCGCCGCGGCCGGCGAGATGGCGAACCACCGGGCGTAGTCATCGCGGGTGGCGGGGCCGTTGACGTGCAGGAACCGGCGGGTGATGGTGGCCATGGCCTCGTCGCCCGGCTCCACCGACAGGTCGAGAGCCACTGGTCGGGACGGACGAAGGTGACGTTGCGGCCCCTGGTGGGGCCGAAGCACAGCTTCCCCTGGTAGGCGGCGGGCTTGAGCGTCGACCCCCAGCTGCCGAGGAGCTTGTCGGCCAGGGCGGGTGACTTGGTTCGGCGGGCGACCTCGGCGGCCAGCTCCTCCCGGGTGAGGCTCCGCCCGTCGAGGGCCTTCACCATCGCCGCGATCATCTGCCGGAGCTCGTCCTGGGAGATGCCGAAGCCGTTCGACCAGGCCGGCTTGAGGTAGTGGCGGTACGTGCCCAGGCCACCCAGCCACAGCCCGTACTCGGACGAGCGCAGGAGGTGGAGCGTCCCCCGCATGGCCCACGACTTCACCAGGGTGCGGTCGTCGGCCAGGGCGGTGGCGACGGCGTCGGACTCGAGGTCGGCCACCCGGGCCCAGGCGGTGAGCTCGGCCGACGACGCGAGCTGGGCGTGCAGACCGCAGAGGTCGGACACCACGTCGAGGAAGGCGTCCCGGGGCGCCCGCTCGGTGAGGTGGTGGCGCCCCGTCCGCCACGCCCCGACCTGGGCCCACGTCATGCTCGGTCGGGGCATCGATCCAAAGCTAGGGCGTGGTCACGGCGAGGCCACGAC
>JAXDMK010000100.1:0-33747 GCA_034666105.1 Actinomycetota bacterium
CACCACCCGCCGTCGGCCTCGGTCGGTTCGGCTCGTCCGTCGTCGACTCGCGGTTTGTCTCATGGCGGGCTCCTGGCGACTGGGTGTCCGCCCGCGGTCATACCCCGGCGGGGGCGGCGGCGACCCCCCTGGTGCTTCGGCGCCGGGACGGGTCGGGACGACGCCATTGCCGACAGGGAGTGCTTGCCATCCGGCTGTGGCCAGCGGGGCTCGTCCCCCGACCGGCGGACCTACGTGGTGGCGGCGGTGACCGTGTTCGAGGCCGCGCTGCGGTTGCCGGCGGCGTCGTAGGCCTTGACGTACTACCAGTACCGAACCCCGCGGGTGAGGCCGTTGTCGGTGTATCCGGCGGACGAGGTGCGGGTGAGCACGCTGAACGGTCCGATGCCGCTGGTTGCGCGGTATGGCGTCCTGGTTGGTGAGGGTGCCCAGCAGCGCCACCCCGACGGTGCCGGAGTTGTACTGGTAGGCGTGGGCCGCGGTCACCCCGTACCCGGCGGCGTCGCGTTAGGCCGGTGGTCGGCCGGGCCGGTGCTCCACCGGCTCCTTCCCCGTTCGACGACGGCCGACCACGCTCGATCAGTAGGCGAGGCTGTGGAGGGCGCCGGCGGCGATCCCGACGACCACCGTGCCCGGGGGAACGGCCGTGACCGCCACCGGCACCGGGCTGTCACCGGTGCTGGCGGTGCCCAGCTGGCCGTAGCCGTTCCAGCCCCACGCCTTGGCCACGCCATCCCGGCCCAGGACGAGGCTGTGGTAGGCGCCGCCGGCCACCCACGCGGCATTGGAGACACCCGTGACCATCACCGGGGTGTGGCGGTCGACCGTCGAACCGTCGCCCAGCTCACCGAAGTGGTTCCATCCCCACGCCCACACGGTGCCGTCGGCCCTGATGGCGAGGCTGTGCAGCCCACCGCCGGCGACCGCGACGTAGCGGCCGCGATCGGTACCCGAGCCGGCGACGACGGACGGGCTGAGCGACGGACCGGTGTCGATGCCCAGCTGGCCGAACGCGTTCCAGCCGGCCACGGCGATGGTGCCGTTGCTGTTGTAGAGAAAGAGGCTGTGGTAGCTGCCGGCGGCGATGTCGGTGACCCCGGCCGGCAACGACACCCGGACAGGAACCCGGCTGTCGACGGTCGATCCGATGCCGAGCTGGCCGACGCCGTTCCATCCCCAGGCCCAGGCCGTCCCGTCCGCTTTCAGGGCCAGGTTGTGATGGGCGCCGGCGGCGATGGCGGTGACCTGGGTCAGCCCGGGCACCTGCACCGGGGTCCGCCGGTCGACGGTGGAACCGTTGCCGAGCTGGCCGAAGTAGTTCCACCCCCACGCCCAGACGGTTCCGTCGTCCCGGAGGGCGAGGCTGTGATAAGTGCCCGCGGCGACGGCGACGATGCGGGTCAGGCCCGGCACCGGCACCGCCGCGTGGCGGTCGATGGTCGTTCCGTCGCCCAGTTGGCCGGTCGCGTTCCAGCCCGCGGCCCACACGGTGCCGTCGGCCGCCACCGTCAACGTGTGGTGGGTGCCGCCGGCCACGGCGATCACCGGGTCCGATCCCACGCCCAGCTGGCCGAGGGCCCCGAAGCCCCACGCTCGGGGAACACCGCTCGCCACCGGCCCGGGGGAGACGGCGGTCACGACCACGTCCGAGCTCTGGCCGCCGGTGCCACCCGCGGCCAGGATGCGCCCGTTGGGGCCGAGGGCGATGGCCGAGGGGCCTCCGGTGAGGGGTCGGGTCCACGTGCCGCGGGAGCCGAACGAGCGGTCGAGACGGCCGTCGGCGAAGAACCGGGCCAGGCCGAACCCACCGCCGGCTCCGTCCGGGGTGTAGCCGAAGGCCACGAGAATCTTGCCGTCGGGGGTGAGGGTGAGGTCACGGACACCGTCGTGCTGGCTGACGGCGAGCGTCACCTGGCCCTGGCTCCCCGGCTGACCGCCGAACGAGTCGTCGGGAAGCCCGTCGGGCCGGACCGCGCTCAGGGCGACGACGCTCTTCGTCAGCTGGTCGTCGTGCAGACCACCGCCGGCCACGAACCGGCCGTCGGGCAGGCGCAGCAGGGCCGTCGCGGAGAAAGCCGTCCCCCCGGGTATGGGGTCCCGGGTCCCGTCCGGCCGCATGCGTACCAGCGGACCCCCTTGCGTGAAGAGGTGCTGGGCCGTGGCCAGCGCCCCGCCATCGGGGTACAGGGCGATGGCCGTCACCTCATTGTCCAGGCCGACGTCGAACCACGACAGGACATCTCCCGAAGGGCTCAGCAGGGCGAGCGTCGAGTTGCCGACCACGATGCACCCGTCGGGACGGACCGCGACGGCATGGACTGCGCCGGGGCCGTAGTTGCCGACCGGGGCGAATCCCCATTGGCCGAACGCGTTGTCGATCCGTCCGTCGGGGAGGAATCGGAAGACCCCCTGGGTGGAGCCGTTCCTGGTTCCGCCCACGACGATCTTGCCGTCGGACTGGAGGGCCACCGCCGCGCCCTGCCCCAGGGCGTACACCACCACCCCGTCGCGTCCGAAAGCGGCGTCGAGGGCGCCGTCGGGCAGGAAGCGCATCATCACCAGGCCCGGATCGCCGCGGCCGACGACGACGATGGCGCCGTCCGGCTGCACGACCATGTCGGTGCCGTACTCGGACGAGGCGGAGAAGTCGATCCTGGCTATCGCCCCGCCGGGGAAGGCAAGGGGCTGGCCGTGGGCGTCGACCTCGGAGATCCGCATGTCGGCTCCGTCGCCACCGGCCACGTAGGCGATCTCGGCCTGGTTGGAGTCCCGGCTGACGACCACCGCGTTGCCGGCGTCGGCGGAGCCGCCGAGGTCGAGGACCGACCGTCCGCCGGCGCCGAAGGCGGCGTCGAGGCGACCGTCGGGCGTGAATCGCGCCAGCACGGCGTCGGTTCCGGCCGGCCCCGCCACCGTGCCCCCGGCCATCAGCCCGCCGTTGGTCGCGGTGATCACCGAGCTGAAGCCACCGCCGGCCCCGAGGTCGACCAGGGTGACGCCGCCGCTGCCGAAGGTGGCGTCCAACACACCGGCCCGGGTGAGGCGAGCGACGAAGCCGGCACCGCCGGCGGTCCCTGACACCACGATCGTCCCGTCGGTTCCCACGACGAGGCCGAGGGCGACGTCGTCGCCGGCGGTGAGGTCGAGGAGGGCCCTTCCGCCGATGCCGAAGGTGGGGTCGGGCGAGCCGTCGAACTCGTAGCGGGCGACGAGGACCGCGCCGCCGGCACGACCGGCGATCACGCCCCGGGTGGCGCCGTTCGACTGCCGGTCGATCCCGATGGCGTTGGCCCCGTCGTCGCCGCCGGAGACGTCGGCGACGACGATGCCGCCCGTGCCGAACGTCTGGTCGAGCGCCCCGTGCCCGTCGTACCGGGCCAGGGCGACGTCGGCCCCGGCGCCGGCGCCGACCGTCCCCGCCACCAGCGGTCCCGCGGTCTGGGAGGTGACGGCTCGTGCGACTGCCGGACGTCCGAACGACGTCTTCACCCGGCCCTGGTCGCCGAACCCGTAGTTCGGCCAGCCTTGCGGGGCAAGGCTGGCCACCGCGAAGTCGTCGCCCGTGCGCCCCACCGCGTAGAGGTCGCCGGTGAGAGACAACCCGTAGGCGGCCGACGGCGTGTCGAAGTCGACGAGGATCTGACCCTTGTCGTTGGCAAATGCCGACTGCGCCAGCCCCGGCACGACGAGGGCGAAGCGGCCGCCGGCCGAGCCGGCCAGGAAGGGGCCGCCGCTGTAGCCACCGACGGCGGCATTGGCCACGTCGAGGCTGGGCCCGCTCAGGTCGACCCGGGTGGTACCGCCGGTTCCGAACGTCGGGTCGACAACCCCCCGCACGAGGGCACCGGCGGGAACCGCCGTCAGCAGGGCGGACGTCATGGCCAGGAGCGCGATTGCAGACGAGATCCGCCGGGGGAGCATGGGACCCTTATCGACTGGTGGCGGCTGAGACTGGAGGTTGGTCGTTTCTGGGTGGCCGTAGCCCCGGTGCCGGCGGCGGCGCCCTGGCCTCAGGCGGGGCCGGTGGACGGCCCGGACGGTCGAGCGCCGGCGTCGCTCCATGCTTGGCGGATCTCGGGCCGGAGCCGGCCCCGGTCGGGGACCACCAGTCCGTGGGCTCGGGCCCAGGCCCGCAACTCCGCCGTCGACGGGTCGGGTTGCGACGGGGCGGCGGCGGTGCCGTCGTCGCCGGCGCCGATGCGGTAGAGGGCCGGCCCCTCCGTCTCCGCCCACACATGGGCGGCGGCGAGGTAGCGGTAGGTCCACTCCTCGGCCAGCTTGCGCGTCTCACAGAAGACGATCGGGATGGTGGGCCACCGGACCTGCAGTTCGGCCAGGCCGTCGGCGATCTGCGCCGGGCGGACCCGGTCCAGGCTGAAGACCTTGGAGTAGCGGTCCTCGACGACGACTGCGGCCCGCGGCAGCGCCGCCAGCTCGCCCAGGGCGAAGCGGAGCCGGCCGGTGGTCAGGCTCGAGACCAGGTCGGCGAGGGACTTCCGTTCGACGGCGGCCACCAGCTTGCCGCCGGCGGTCACCGCGTAGTCGCCGCAGGGCAACCCCCGCCGGACGGTTCGCACCTGTTGGCCGGTGAAGTGGTAGGCGTAGCGCTCGTGGGCGTCGACCACGATCTCGAGGTCGCGGATACCGGCGGCCCGTGCGGACGGGAGCCGGACGTCGGGCCGGGCCTGCTTGCGGGTGCGAGGGGACTGCCAGAACACCATCTCCCGACCGCGGGCGTTGGTGAAGACGATCTGCGACCGCTGCTCGCGGGCCCGGTCGGCGACGACATCGATGGCCGCTCCCCGCCGGACGCAGGACCGGAGCAAGATGCGCTCCACGACGTCGGCGTCCTCCGGCCACTCGTGCAAGGGGACGGGATGGCAGTAGACAGCTGCGATTCGCGGCCACGTCTCCTTCGTCCGGAACACCAGGCCGTCGCCGATCGGAAGCCGGAGGAGGAACGGGAGGCTGCTTTCCGGGTCGGGATTGCGGACGATCAACAGCTCCATCGCGCCGAGTCTGCTCTCGGCGACCGGGCAAAGCACGCTTACTGGGGGCGGTCCTCGGGGATTCATGGGCGCCTTCGTCGCCGGACTTGGAAAGAGACGGCGTCGCCCCGGGGTGTGGTGCCCGGGGAGAGGGGTAGATTCGGAGCGAAGACGACGCCGGGCTTGAGACACAGGCCGGTCGGAAGGCGGACCCGATCATGGACAGATTGGCAAAAGAGTCCTCGCCGGTCGACGCTCTCTCATGAGAGCTCCGGCGGCACGGCTCCAGTCCGGCTCCTCCTCGTCGCCGGCAGCTTGGCGGTCCTCGGAGTGGCCTCTGTCGGCTTGGTGCTGCGCCAGGCGGGCGCGGCCCAGGGAGCCGTCGATGGACCCCGGTCACCGCACGACCTCTTGTTTGAGAAGCAGACGGAGGGGCCCCGGTGGGCCGAGAATGACGAGGGGTTCAATGGACGACCACGGGACTGACCTGGAAGAGATGCGCGCCGGGCTGGACACACCACCAGCCGAAAGGGAGATCGGTATTCGAGGCATGGCCTCGGCCGATGACGGCATGAAGTGGTGGCGCTGGTATCCCTACGCCGGGCGGTGGATGCCGTCCGAGCCGCCCGAGGGGGAGGTCGATGAGGCCTATTGGTTCGTGAGCGACGCGCCGCCCGCGTTCCGAGGTCCCCGTTCCACGTTTGTCGACGACGATTCGGAATCTCCCAGCCCGCGCTATGCCTCGGAGTCATCCGCGCCGTCCTGATGGCGGCGGTTGTCGACGATCGGTCCGGGCATACGCAGCTCGATGCGGGACGTCGGAGGAGATGCTTCATCCTGAGCAGCGATCTGCCGATAGCCCGACCCGAGGGTTGATCTCGGAGCCGCGGCCACCTTGGCCGGCACTCCCTTCGAGGCGCGGAGGGAGAGAGAGTGGACGCCAGGCCGGTGCTCACCAGAGGGTGGAGGGCCTTCCGGGGAATCCCGTTCTGGGCCCAGCTGACCATCGGGCTCTTCGGCGCAGCCATCCTGGTGTCGCCTTTCACCCCTGGCCAAGCGCAGACCGTGGACATGGCGGTGGCCGGGAGCGCACCTACCACGGCACCGGATCCGACCACCAGCCATCCGAATTTCGGCGAAGAAGCGACGACCATTCCGGTCACGACCATTCCGGTCACGACCACCGTGATCGTGATGACGAAGTCGACCTCTCCCGCCGGTGTTCCGGCCGACGGCGACGACACCGCCGTGGTCCGGGTGATCGACGGCGACACGATCGTCGTCACCGGCGGCACCCGGATCCGGCTCATCGGCATCGACACTCCCGAGACCGTCGATCCGTCAAGCCCACTTGAATGCTTCGGGCCGGAGGCGAGCCGGTATGCCACCGAAATGCTGCCGATCGGGGCGAGGATTCGTCTGGTCTACGACGTCGAACGGCTCGACCATTTCGGACGAACCCTGGCCTACGTCTACAAACTCGACGACGGCGTCTTCGTCAACCTCGCCCTCGCCCGTGACGGCTACGCCGTGCAGGCCACCTTCCCGCCCAACGTCGCCCACGCCGAGGAGTTCCGGGCCGCGGTGGGGGAGGCGCGCGACGCCGATCTCGGCCTCTGGGGCGCCTGTCAATCGAGCGCGGCCGCGGCCCTGCCCGAGCCCACCCCGGCGCCGCCCGCCACCGTGGCGGTCGCGCCGGTGGTAGGAGAGTCGGGCGACTGCCACCCGTCCTACGCCGGCGCCTGCGTGCCCACCGGCTTCTCCGACGTCGACTGCGCCGGAGGGAACGGCAATGGACCGGGCTACGTCAGCACCAAGAACTTCCAGGTGGTCGGACCCGACGTGTACGGCCTCGACGGCGATGGGGACGGCGTCGCCTGCGTCTCCCGATAAGCCCTTCACTCTCCGGGACTGTCGCTCCGGCCCGCGAGATAGCTCCTGCCCCACCGCTCGAACCTCCGCAGCCACGACCTCGACGATGGCTGACCCTCCGATGGGCGAGACTGACCGGTAGGAAGGAGGTTTCGGATCCGATGGAGGTCAACACTGATCGGGAGCGGAACCTGTCGCGGACGTTCGTCGAGTTGGCCGACACGCTGGTGACCGGCTTCGATGTGGTGGATTTCCTGCACGTGCTCACCGAGCGCTGCGTCGAGATTCTCGGGGTCAACGCCGCCGGCCTGATGCTGATCGACGAGCGGGGGGGCCTGCGGATCATGGCCGCCTCCGAGGAGCGCGCCCACCTACTGGAGCTCTTCCAGCTGCAGAAAAACGAGGGACCATGCCTCGACTGCTGCCGCAGCGGCCAAGCGGTGGTGATCGCCGACCTCGACGGCGAGGAGCAACGCTGGCCTGTCTTCGCCCCCGAGGCCCGTGCCGCCGGCTTCCGCTCCGTCAACGCGGTGCCCATGAGGCTACGGGACACGATCATCGGCGCCCTCAACCTGTTCAGCTCTGAGGGGCGGGGCTTGGACGAGGCCGACGTGAGGGTCGCCCAGGCCCTGGCCGACGTGGCCACCATCGGCATCCTGCACGAGCGGGCGGCCTCGGATGCGCAGGCCCTGGTCGGCCAGCTGCATACCGCGCTCAACAGCCGGGTGATCATCGAGCAGGCCAAGGGGCTGCTCGCAGAGCGGGTCAAAGTCGACCTGGACCAGGCGTTCCGTCTGCTCCGAAGCTATGCCCGCCAGACCAACCGACCCCTGGCCGAGGTCGCTCGGGACCTGCTCGACGGGCAGCTTCCGAGCGGTGCCGTCGGGTCGTTGCCCGGGCGCGGCGACAAGGCGCCCCACCGGACTTCGAGCCGGCCCGGGTAGCCCCGGGAGCCGCCTTCGGGGCGGACTGGCCCGGGAACCGCAGGGGGTACACTCGGCCTAGCCGATTTCGGCCCACCGCCGGCCCCAGACCCTGGCGTTACAGGATGCTCCCCCAGAACCCCGGGCAGCCTTCGTTAGTTGGGGCGCGTATGACTCGTGTAAGGGCCAAGCAGTCGGCAATCCTGGCCTCGGCCGATCGACGCACCCAACACCTGCACTCGTCGGGCTGCCCGCTCCCGGCGGGGCGGAGGTCGGGACCGTGACCACCTACCAGGAGGCTCCGGAGTGGACGGTCGCCGGTGGCGGGCCCGCTCCTGACAACTATCGCCCGGGAACCGTGAAGCCGATCCGCCCACTCGTCATCGGCCGCTTCATGGGCACGGTCGTCGTGACCCTCCACGGTGACGTCGACGTGGCCGCCGCGGCCGGCCTGGCCCGCGTGCTGCATGACCTCGTCGACGGCCAGGGCAACCTCGATATCGCCATCAACCTGGGCGATGTCCATCGGATCGACGACTCCGGCCTACAGGCTCTGGCCGCCTCGGCCACGACGCTCCTGGCCCGGGGCGGTGAACTGCGTATGGGCGGTCCCTCGGGCTCCGTCATGGCAGCCCTCAGGGGGGCCGGGTTGGCGGGGCTCATCACCGTCCCGCCCGACCAGATGCATCCCCGAGCGCCGGGGCAACCGAACGTCAGCGCCCCCGTCCAGGCCTCCATGGACGCCCACCCCGCCGGCAACCGCTGGTACCAGCCGGCTCAGGAGACGACGGCTGAACACCCATCCCGGCCTCACCCCGGGTGGGAGGCAGATGGGGGTTAGCTCCCCAAGGCCTCGCCGCTGGGAAACCGAATGGACGCTACCCCGTGACGAATGCAATACGGTCGAAGAGAGGCTCCTCCTCGTTCATCCCAAGGTTCATGGCCAGCAGGTCGACTTCATGAATGGTCAAGTCCTGGTGCCACCGCCTTTGGATCTCCGCAAGGCGTTCGAGATACTGCCAGTACACATCGAGGCGACCCGGATCAGGCCAAGGCTGTGCAAACACGGTGCGTACGGCCCAGCGGTCGACCACCGGCCAAGCATTGGGATTGAGAGTGTTGAGGACAGCGGTCGCCACTCGAAGCTGAATGCCGTGAAGGCTACGCAGCCCACTTCCGGCATCACCCTTGGGACCGAAGCCGATCGCCAAGCGGGTGGCCTCGAGAAACGCCTCTCGCTCGACGACCGCACCGGACAACTTCTCGGCCGCGGTCGCGTCGCGGTAGGGCTGGAGGATGCTGAGCACTGATCTGGTCACTGACCTGATGCGATCCGGTTCCTCCACCGATAGCGCAGCACCCCCAATGGCCGACTTCCACACGGCTATTCGGAGAAGTTCCCACGGCTCAATGTAGCCCTGTCGCCACATTGCCTTGCCGACTTCGGGAGCCATGTCTTCCTGGTATCGCTTTGGTAGCCGAGTCCCCATGCGGCCCTCTTTCGGGTTGAAGGATTTAGGCTCTACCCCGCCGAGATCGGTTCCCCAATAGTTCCGGCCTTCGCCCACCCGATACCCTCGCCAGCAACGTCTCAGACGGCACATCGACGCCGCCGCCGAAGAACTTGAGGACGACGCCGGCGTTCACGCCGTGCGCACTTCCTTGGCGACGCCACGATCTTCGCTCGTCGGGCCACCCCGCTTCGAGCCGTCGGCGGGCGGCCCCGGCGAGGGCGCGCCAAAGTTCCACTCAACGCATCACGCCCCGCCGCCGATAAGGGAGTGGGGAGATTGCTCGGCCAGCGATGCGGCGCGGGTGCATCCTCAGACCGAGAGGCAAGCGTGATGACCAGCAAGCTCGTGACCGAGGCGGTGGGTCCCCCAGCCCCCGTCCGTGGCCGTAGAGGGCGTTCGTACCAACGGATCGAGATCACCGACCTCCAGCACCTGGGCCGGATCGCGGCCGAGGACCGCGAGCGGTTCTACCGGAAGCGCCCCGAGTACCGCGATCGCCTGATCTGCGTGGCCCTGTGCCAGGGAGCGGGCAAGCACTTCGTCGACATGGCGAACGGCTTCTCGGAGCCGAACGGCGTGAAGGACTTGGACGTGTGGTCTTTCTTCGCCGCCATCCCCGGCGAGCGTTTCCCCGCCGACCGGCGCAATGTCGGTGTGGACTTCGGGCCGTCGAAGTTCGGTCGGCAAGAACCGGACCAGGTAGCCCCCCAGTTCCGGCACTTCGTAGGTCGCAACGTCGACCTTCTGATGCGTGCGCTCCCCGTGCCCGTCGGTGCCGATCCCGCGTCTGCGCTCCGGGACTACCTCAGCGAGGGAAGAACCAAGAGCGCCCAAGAGTTGGCGGCGAAGGGCGCCGTCCTGATCGAGCCGGCCGTGGGGACGGTCGTGTGGCCCACCACGGAGCGGGCGTCAAGACCCGGCTGACCTGAGTACGTCCGGTGGCTTCCGAGGTCACCCTTGTCTCGGGCTGGAGCCTCGCTAGGTCGGGCTGGCCCAGGAAGCGTTGGTTTCTCCCTCGGGAATGTTGGTGACCTGTACCGGGTCAGTTCCGTCGGCCAGCATCACGTACAGGTCGTAGTCGCCGTCGCGGGAGCTGGAGAAGACGATGCCGCCAGCCGGTGTCGAGTACCTCGACGGAGTGGCGCGGATTCTGGCGGTCACCAGCGGCCGTCACCAGCCCGAGAGCGCGTCCACTGCGACCTTCCCCGACCGCGGCTAGGCAAGTGACCATTTTCGATTGGTCCGCGCTCGGCAAGTCGGAACCGAGACCTGGCTCCCAGTGGGGAAAGGTCGAACAGGTCGAGGCAAGACCTTTACGAGTTTAGCCCCGCTTAAACATCGCCCCGCAGGTAACGCATTTGACTTCGGTCTTTACAGCAAGAATTCCTAACGCGACTTTGCCCTTCATGCTTCGCTTTGCGGTAAACTGCGTGCCACCACAGTTGGGGCAGGAGAGCCCTACGCCGCCCTCACCCCTCACCCCTCACCCCTGCGCTGGACAGGTGCTGCCGGTGGGCCGGTGGCCCGGCGACCCGGAGACATTCGTTTCGGCCCTGCGATCGGCCATGAACTGCCTCGTTGCGGCCCTGCCCTCGGCCATTGACTGCTTCTTTGCGGCGGGTAGCATCAAATACCAAACCAGGGAGGCCACGGCGGCCGCGCCAGTCACAATGTAGAGGATCAGGTCGCCCATTCGTACCTAGCTCCTTTGAGGGACGGGCACGTAGGCTGCGGCCGTCGCAGCGCCCGCTCCATGAGAACTAGTCGAGTATCGACCGGAACTCCTGTCACCTGTAGGTCCGACTTCACGCTCGTCTATCGGCTGGGCGCGTCGCCTCGGAGTCGAGCCTGCGCCCGCCGCCATAACTAAAAGCGGTCACTCGCGGTGATTAACGGTCACTGCTGGTCACTCGATGAGGGGAGTGTTGTGGTGAGCCGGCCTGTAGGCGGGACACAGCTCCAAATAGGCTCTGACCTGCGGTTATGCAGTCTAGCGGACCGCTCCAGTCCTCAGCTAGTCCTCAGTTCGGAAAGATTCTGCTGGTGCGCAGCGGATTCTGGCGGTCACCAGCGGCCGTCACCGGCCAGAGAGTGCGTCCCCGAAGGCGTCCCACTCCGCGTCCGTGAGGCCCTCCACGGCCGTGTCGTCGTCGGTCGGGAGCGGCCGGGCGCGGCGCAACGCCTCCTTCGGAGTGACCACTGCGAGGTGGCTGGGCTCGTCTGGGCCCTCGGCGACTGGCATCCCGTCAAGGGTATCGACGCCAGGCGGTCACCTCGCCGGACGTTGTCCCGGACCGCTTCGGGTAGCAAATCCGAGTTCGCACGCCCCCTCGAGTTCAGCCCGATCGTGAAGCGCCTGGCTGAGCTCTCTGGGTCGAGACGCATCGACTCCACCGCCGCTGCTGTGGCAGGCAACGTTTGCCTCGTTGGTGGCGTATTGACTCCGAGCCGGCGGTAGGTGACAGGTGGGGCAGCTACGGCAGGCGCGCGTTCTGGGACGCGCCCGGCTTCACGACGGACGACGCAGATCGCCGATTCGGGGCCCGCACGCCGCGTGGGGCGAGTTCCGCCAAGCGTGCCGACCTGAGGAGTTGTCAGCCTCGGTGATCCGTTTTGAGCTGCTGGATGCTTGCGAACGACTTGGCGGTGTGTGCGTCGAAGTCCACCCCTCCAGGGTCGAGCTGGACACGGAGGAGCTGGCGTCGACCAGGCCCAGCAGCAGGTTGAGATCCGCAAGCTACGCGTCTTCTGTCGAGAGGATCTGGCGCGGCTCACCGGTCCTGGACTGGTGCTCCGCATCGCCGATCTCGCGTTTACCTCTCTCGGCGTGGGCCTGACCGGCGTTCCCTGTCAGAGATGCTGCCTCAGCCAGTCAGGCATGTTCGGGTCGTTGACTCCCCATGACTCCTGGAACGTCTCGTCCTCTTGCCAGGTGTTCTCCTTGCCGTCGAAGAACTTCTGCCTGTGGCACTTGTACTTGACGACGGTGTCACCTTCGAGCCGGTACTCGTTCCAGTAGTAGTTCTGCTTCCCGTGTCCGCTCCACTCCTGGGTTGTGTAGATCGTCGTCATCGAGATCGAGGGTAGCCAGCACACCGAGACACTTCTTCCCGTCGCGGGCGTGCCCGTATGAGTCGAGGTCACTCGGGAGCAGGACGAACCAGTTCCCGCGGCCGCAAAAGCGTCCACCTCGCAAGAGCTGGATGCTGTAGCGGCACAGCACGCATAACGACGGTTCGGGTTCACCTCACGGCGGGCACGGTGTCCCAGAATGCGCGAACCGAAGGCCCGGCCCGCCGACGGGGGTGCCCCCGAGGTGCCGATTCGTCGCGGGCTGGTGGCGCGCCCCCGGATGTCTCCCCAGACCTTCTGCCCGACGATCTCTATCGGTGGAGGTTGAGCCCCGGTGCGTCCTTGAACACGGCGTCGGCGGTGAGGAGCGGAGCGCCAACATGGATCGCAGACGCGGCGATCCAGAGGTCGTTGGCATGGACCGGTTCATGCAGCGCATGTCCGGCCTGTCGGCAGGCGTGGCGAAGCTCGGCGACGGCCGTCAGCAGGGCGTCACTGACGGGCACGACCGTGGTCGCGGCGATCGACTGCTCCAACCGCTGGCGGCGTTGATCTCCCCAACCGGCGACGAGCGCGCCGTAGCGGAGCTCGGCAACGGTGCCGGCGGCGAGGAAGATCTGGTGGCCGGCCATGAGGCCGACCTGGGTCTCGAAGCGGGCGCGGCGGCGTCGGCTGATGGACGCGCTGAAGAC
The DNA here is from genome assembly GCA_034666105.1 of Actinomycetota bacterium. Lineage (GTDB taxonomy): Bacteria > Actinomycetota > Acidimicrobiia > Acidimicrobiales > AC-14 > JAXDMK01. The sequence goes on from JAXDMK010000100.1 coordinate 13,062, forward strand.
GCCGGTGTCGACGAAGATCCTCACGACTCGAGCGCTGCGGCGAACGCGTCGTCTTCGGCCTCGGAGAGGTCCTCGATCAGCAGGGAGTCGATCGAGTCGAGCACCTGGGCCGCGTCGAGCTGATCGTCGGTCAGATCGGCCGGCAGCAACGAGGTCCCGTGCGGGGCCTCGCCCGAGGGTCGAACGGCGTCACTCATGGCCACAAGCGTACGCCCCCCAGGCGTGTCAGCCTCCCGCGACGAAGGCGACGAAGGCGACGACGACGTAGGCGGCGTGGCGGTCGAAGTTCTGGCGACGCCGGTCGTAGATCGTCGTCGTTCTCGGGTCGGAGTGCCGGCGCGGCGGTCTGCACGTCCCGCAGGGGTACGCCGGCGTCGAGGGCGGCCATGATGAACGCGGCGCGCAGCATGTGCGGGTGCACGTGCCCGAGCCCGGAGCGCTTGCCGATCGAACGCACCCACCGGTGCGCCGCGCGCCGGTCGAGCCGCTGTCCGTCGCGTCGGCGCAGGATCGGACCCTCGTGGCGTTCCCCGACATCGAGATCGATCGTGTGGGCGGTGCGGGGAGCCAGCGGGATCGTCGCGGGCTTGTTCCCCTTGCAAGGATGCGCAGCGTCCGGTGACCTCGTTCGATCCCGAGGTTTTCGATGTTGGTGGCACACGCCTCGCTGACTCGCGATCCGTTGAGTCCGAGCAGCACCGCGAGCGCGGCGTGCTCGCGGTCGTACTGCTCGGCGGTGAAGAGGAACACGCCGAATTCGGAGCGATCCAAACCGCGAGCGTCCGAGGGGTGGACCTGCGGCCGGCGGACGTACTGCGCAGGGTTCGATCCGATCCGGCCGTCGATATGAGCGAACCGGTAGAACCCGCACACCGTCGAGACCCGCCGGTCGATCGTCGAGGCGGACCAGACCGCGATCTTCCATCGAGGCACGGAACAGCTCGATATGCGGGCGAGTGGCCTCGAGCACGACCACGCCGTTGTTGGACGCCCACTGGAAGAAGCCGCGCAGGTCATGGCCGTACGCCTCGAGAGTGCGTCCGCTGTACCGAGCCAGGAACGCCCGGCGGCCAACTCGGCATCGTCAATCGGGTGGTCGGGCTCGCGGTACTGGATGGTCGTCATGGCTGGTCCTCCTGTTCATGGGAGGCTCAGTTCAACCCGCTGCCCAGCCGGCGGTGGAGGGCTCTCACCCGGCCTTGATTCTGGCGATGCTGCTCGTCGACGTTGCCGACACTCACCCGGCCCTGCGTCGCCTCCTTACCCTTCCGTTTGGGCGCCCGGCTCCGTAGCTCCTCTCCGCCCCACGTCGTCGTCGTCTGTAGGACGCGGGTCTTTCTGAGCACTGCGGCTGCGTGGAAGTTGAGCAACGAGCCGGCCTCGCGCAGCCGCATGGGAAGACTATTCCGAGCAGTTCCTACGGAAGCGAGTGGTGGCGAGCCGGGACAGTGCTGATTTGCAGTCTCCGAATGAGGGCCGACGGCTGACGGCTGAGCCGCGTTGTCAGCCCCAACACGCGGGAGAGGTGGAGGGGGAGCAATAGGAACTGTCGTAGCGCTCGGCGTAGTCGTTCATGTTCGCCGTCGGCTTACCGCAGTTCGGGCACAGCCAATGAGGACCCTCACAAGTGCGACTGTTATGGCCTTCGAACCCACACTTTCCGCAAGTCATTTCCTAGACCCTAGCCGAACTCGCCGGTTTACCTGGGTGTAGGCACCCGACGATCGGCCCTCGAGCGAATGTCCCCGAAGTGCCGTTGTAGGACAGGGCCGAACGTTCCTGGTCGCGGCGACTAACCCAGCGGCGGGCGCCCTTCTCGACGCCGGAGGATCTCCTCGACGTCGAAGTCCGCCTGTGCCGTGAGCTTCTCGAGAAGCTCCTCGGTGATCGGCTCGCCGCTACGGGTCTCTCCAAGGTTCTCGGTCATCAGCTGGGCAGCAGTGTGGTCGTGGTTGGCCCCACGGTGGCGGCGGGATTCGTTAGCTCGTCCACGCATTCATCGGGTCGTAGTCGGCCGATCCTCGGGGTCCTCCCGATGAGCCGCCAACTTCCGTAGCTCGGGGAGGGCTTGGCGGTCCTTCGGCCGGTCAGCCCACTCCTTCGAAGCGATGACGTCCTCCAGGGCGGCCACGTAAACGGCGATGCCATGGACCTCCTGGTTGCCGGCACGGCCCACGAGCTCGTCGTATCGCAGCCTCCGCCCGTCGCTCGCCGGGAGGTCAGTCAATACATCGAAGTCACCCGCGTCGGTGCGCCAGGTGGAGATCTCCATCCGGCCCAATGTGTCGCGGTCGAGTCGTATTGGGAAGTGCGGCTGCCTCGTCGTCAGAGAGGCCGTCGACGCGGAGTCGAGCATTGAGTTCCCGCATGGCGGCCGCAAGACGCGTGAGGTTGTCGCCAGTGCGGCGGACAAGGCAGTCGAAATCCGCGGTCGGGCGAGTCGCCCCGTAAGCAATGGCGGCCACGCCGCCGACGAGCAGGAAGTCGACCTGATGGCGATCGAGCGTCGTGAGGAGTCTGTCGATGTCGAGAGGAGGCCGCTCAGGCCTCATCGAACTCGACGTATCGGCCGGCAGCGCGATCTGCGTCCACCTCGGCCAGCCAGGCAACGACCGCTTCCTTGCTGTCGAGTCGACGGCCGTCACGAATGATCGACACGTCATCCGGCGTCGACGGCGCCGCCGCTTGCACCCGCGCCAAGAACTCTTCGCCCGTCAGTGGAAGATCCCGGCCAGTCCGACGGTGCTCCTCCACCTCCTCCAGCGCAATGCTCATCGCATCGTCCTCCGGAAGGCGATTCCGCGCCGCAAGCCGGTCGAGCACTCCTGGGCCGACATACCGACGGAGGGCGGCCTCGACGACCTGGTCCTCAGACCTGCCGGTGCGCTCAGCTTCAAGGCGGACGGCGTCAAGGACCTCGTCATCGAGCTTGAGCACTGCAGCCCGCTTTGGCACGTCACAAGTCTGCCAGCCTGGGCCTGTGGACGTGTCCCCGGTGGAGACTACCGGCGATGGCGCATCGTCCTAGAGGCTCCTGTCACAGCCGCCTGTCCACAGGCAGCGGCACCCACGACGGCCGCGACCGCGAGGATGCCCGCGGCCACAACGAGCACCCACGGGACGGAGCTGGCCGGGTCGTCGAGCTCGGGGAAGGTTGCGGCGATCCATGCGAACGTCGCGGCGAAGGCCGCTACGCCGAGTGCCACAAACCCCAGGACCGCCCACCCGACGATTCGAAGAACCATGAGCATCACCGGCCCATCTTGCCGGACCCCTCAGCCGGTTACCCGGCGGGCGCCTGCGCCACGCGCCATGCTGCGCAGGTGTCAAAGAAGCAACGGCAGGACGCGCGTACGGCCTGGACGCTCGCCCATCCGGTCCTCGGCGCGCTGGTGATCGGACTTGTTTGGGGTCTCGCCATGGGCGCATTCGGCGGACTCCGATCCGGGGACTGGTTGCTCAGCTTGGCGGTCTCATGCTTCTTCGGCGTGGTGGGGTTCGGGCCGCTGTTCGTCTACCTCACCCGACGCGGAGCCCGGCGTTCTCGCTAACCGTTTTGGTGCGCAGGCGATCTGTCGCCATCGGCGACTGGCGTGGATGAGATCCTCCCGTGTTTGTCCAACACATCGGTCTGAGCGCCGTCGAACACCAGCTCGTTGAGCAGCGGCCTTCGATCTCCGACATCGGGGCGTGAGGCACCGAGACATGACGATCCGTCACGAAGGTCCTCGGCGAGGGGCCAGCACCGTCCGTCCGACCGCCCAGAGGGCCTGTCCTAGGGTGGGTCCGGCGCTAACGAGAGTGACGGCTGCTCATGGCTCGGCTCGAGGATCTGACAAAAGGGGCGATCGTCCGCGGCGTGCTCAGTGACCGCCCCGTGAAAGTCGTCAACGTCGATTGGCACGGGTCCAGCGCTGTCACCCTCACCTTCACCGACGACACCACGGGGAAGGCCGGTCAGGAGCTGCTCTATCGCGACGACGAGCCCCGCCTCGTCATCGCCCAGGCTGGTCGCGCCTGGTCGATGGATGCCGACGGATCGCTGTTCCGGCTGGTTTCGGAGGCCAAGCGCATCTCGCTCGCCTACCTGTTCGATCCGTTCCTGGCCGTGCAGACATCGAACCTCGACCCGCTTCCCCACCAGATCGACGCCGTCTACAACGAGATGCTTCCTCGGCAGCCGTTGCGCTTCCTGCTAGCTGACGACCCGGGTGCCGGCAAGACGATCATGGCCGGGCTCTTCTGCAAGGAGCTCATGATCCGGGGTGACGTCGAACGCTGCCTGATCATCGCTCCGGGCAGCCTCGTCGAGCAGTGGCAGGACGAGCTGTGGCAGAAGTTCGGGTTGAGCTTCGAGATCCTCACCAAGGACATGATCGAGGCCGCTCGCACGGGCAACCCCTTCGGCGAACGGCCGCTGCTCATCGCTCGCCTCGACCACTTAGCCCGCAACGAGGACCTCCAGGCCAAGTTCGAAGCCAGCGACTGGGATCTGATCGTGGTCGACGAGGCCCACAAGATGTCGGCCCACTACCTCGGCGGCGAAGTCAAGGAGACCAAGCGATACAAGCTCGGCCGCCTGGCAGGGTCGGTCACCCGGCACTTGCTGCTCATGACAGCCACGCCGCACGCCGGTATCGACGAGGACTTCCAGCTCTTTCTGGCGTTGCTCGATGGCGACCGGTTCGAGGGCAAGCCTCGGGACGCCTCGCACACCACCGACGCATCCGACCTCATGCGGCGGCTGGTCAAGGAGAAGCTGCTCAAGTTCGACGGCACGCCGCTGTTCCCGGAGCGTCGCGCCTACAGCCCCAGCTACCCCCTCTCCGACGACGAAGCCATCCTCTACAAGAGGGTCACGGAGTACGTCCAGGACGAGATGAACCGCGCCGAGCGGTTGAAGGCTGCCGGCGAGGGCCGGCGGGGCGCGGTGGTCGGCTTCGCCCTCACGATCCTGCAACGGCGGCTGGCGTCGTCGCCGGAGGCCATCTACCAGTCGCTTGCCCGGCGTAGGAGACGTCTGGAAAACCGAGTCACCGAGGAGCGCATTCGCAAGCGGGGCGCCGAGCTTCTCGGAGCCAGGGTCTTCGATACCTACCGCAACCTCGACGAGGACTTCGACGCCGACGATCTGGCCGACATCGAGCTCGAGGAGATGGAGGAGGAGCTGGTCGACGAGGCCTCCGCCGCCGGCACCATCGCCGAGCTCGAGTACGAGATCGCCACCCTGGCCGGCCTCGAGGAGCTAGCGCGCCAGGTGCGCGTCTCCGGTACCGACCGCAAGTGGGAGGAGCTGTCCAACATCCTCCAGCACACGCCCGAGATGTTCGACGCCCAGGGAGACCGGCGGAAGCTGATCATCTTTAGCGAGCACCGGGACACGCTGAACTACCTGATCGCCCGGCTTCGGGCGCTGCTCGGGCGCGACGAGGCGGTGGTGGCGATCCATGGTGGCCTGCCTCGCGACCAACGGCGAAAGATCCAGGAGGCGTTCACTCAGGACAAGGACGTGCTGGTGTTGGTGGCCACCGATGCTGCTGGCGAGGGCATCAACCTCCAACGGGCCCACTTGATGGTCAACTACGACCTGCCCTGGAACCCGAACCGGATCGAGCAGCGCTTCGGGCGGGTGCACCGCATCGGCCAGACCGAGGTCTGTCACCTCTGGAACCTTGTTGCGGAGGACACTCGCGAAGGCCTCGTCTTCCAGCGGCTGTTCCAGAAGCTCGACGAGCAGCGCAAGGCGCTGGGCGACCAGGTCTTCGACGTGTTGGGCGAGGCCTTCCGCGATAGGAGCCTGCGTGACCTGCTGATCGAGGCGGTCCGCTACGGCGAGCAGCCACTGGTGAAGGCCCGCCTGAAGATGGTGGTCGACGCCACAGTGGGCGACGTCCTACGCGACGTCGTGCGCGAGCGGGCGCTGGCGAGCGATGTGATGACCTCCGCCGATGTCGAGCGAATCCGAGATGAGATGGAGCGGGCCGAGACTCGCAAGCTCCAGCCCCACTTCGTGCGGTCCTTCTTCCTTGAGGCCTTCGCCCTACTCGGGGGCACGGTGCGCGAGCGTGAACCGGGCCGCTTCGAGATCACCCACGTGCCCGCCGAGCTGCGTTCTCGTGACCGCCAGATCGGCATGGGGGCTCCGCTGCTCCGCAAGTACCAACGGATCACATTCGAGAAGAGCCTCATCGCGGTCGCCGGTCGACCGGTGGCCCAGTACGTCACACCTGGGCATCCGCTGCTCGATGGCACCATCGACTTGATCATCGAGCGCTATGACTCACTGCTGCGCCAGGGCGCGGTCCTGGTCGACGAGACCGATGTCGGCGATACCCCGCGGGTGCTCGTGTACCTCCAGCACTCCGTGGTCGACGGTCGTTCCGACGCCGCCGGCAACCGGCGGGTGGTTTCCAAACGATTCGAGTTCGTCGACGTCGATCCCGCTGGCATCGCTCAGAACGCCGGCTGGGCGCCCTACCTCGACTGTCGCCCGGCCACGCCCGAGGAGGTCGAGCTCCTGACGCCGGTGATCGAGGAGGGTTGGGTACGGGCTGACCTCGAGTCGAAGGCGCTGGACCATGGCGTCCAGCTGGCTCGGGCCCACCTCGACGAGGTCCGCCGGCGGACGCTCGATCGCGTCGATCGCACGACTGCTGCCGTTCGGGAGCGGCTGCTGTCGGAGATCAAGCACTGGGACCACCGGGCCAACCAACTGAAGGACCGTGAGCTCGCCGGCAAGCTCCCGAAGAGCGGCATGAACTCGGCCAAGGCCCGCCAGCGCGCCGACGGGCTCGAGGTCCGCTTCAAGAGGCGGCTGGAGGACCTTGACGCCGAGCGCCAGCTCTCGCCCCTTCCGCCGGTGTTGACCGGCGGAGCGCTTGTCGTCCCCGTCGGCCTTCTAGCCGCGCTGCGGGGGACGTCGACGACGGAGATCACTGACCTCGCTCGCGATCGGACGATCACGGAGCGGGCTGCAGTGAATGCAGTGTTGGCCGCCGAGCGACTAATCGGGCGAAGTCCTCACGAGATGCCGCCCAACAACAAGGGCTACGACATCGAATCGAAGGACGACACCGGCCTGCTGTGGTTCATCGAGGTGAAGGGTCGCATCGCCGGGGCCGAGACGTTCTCCATCACCCGAAGCGAGGTCGGCGTGGGTCGCAACAAGCCGGACAACCACATCCTCGCCCTAGTGGAGGTGGAGGATGCCACGGCGAAGGAGATCCGCTACCTGCGGCGGGCGTTCGAGGAGGTCGGCGACCTTCCGTTCGACACCATCAGCGTGAACCTCAAATGGAAGGCCTACTTCGAGCGGGCTGGGGCGCCGGCGTGACCTACAAGCGCAAGCTGATCGAGGTCGCGCTGCCGCTGGAGGCGATAAACCGGGAGTCAGCGCGCGAGAAGTCGATCCGGCACGGTCACCCGTCCACGCTCCACCTGTGGTGGGCTCGGCGGCCCCTCGCCGCCTGCCGGGCGATCGTGTTCGCCTCGTTGGTCGACGACCCCTCGTCGTTGCCCGAGCAGTTTCCAACGGCCGAGGCTCAGGATGCCGAACGCCAACGGCTGTTTCGCATCATCGAGGACCTAGTGCGATGGGAGAACACCACTAACGAGTCCGTGCTCGACGCCGCCCGCGCCGAGATCTTGCGCTCCTGCGGAGGCCATCCTCCGCCTATATACGACCCGTTCTGTGGGGGAGGCTCGATCCCCTTGGAGGCTCAGCGCCTCGGCCTCGAGGCCCACGGCTCCGACTTGAACCCGGTAGCCGTGCTCATCACCAAGGCTCTGATCGAGATCCCACCGAAGTTCGCCGGAAACCCGCCGATCCACCCGGACGGCGGACGACTCGCAACTGGCACATGGAAAGGCGCGCAGGGTCTGGCTGAGGACGTTCGGTACTACGGCAAATGGATGAGTGATGAGGCCGAGCGCCGAATCGGACACCTGTACCCCGCGATTGAGGGTCGTACGGTGATCGCCTGGATCTGGGGCCGCACGATTACCTGCCCAAACCCCGCCTGTGGGACCACGATGCCCCTGCTCAACTCATTCGCCTTGTCGCGCAGGATCGGGCGCGAGGCCTGGCTTGAGCCGATTTCGGATCGGCGCCGAAGGGTTGTGGACTTCAAGGTCCGGAGCGGGCCAGGGTGCCCGACTGCGGGCTCCGTCGGCAGAAGCGGCGCATTGTGTATTGCCTGCGGCACGGCGATACCGCTCTCAGCGGTCCGGATGGAGGCCAAGGCCGGTCGGATGGGCGTACAGTTGCTGTGTACGATCGGCGAAGGGAACCGAAGGCGGGTCTATTTCGACGCTGATGAGGAGCAGCTAAGGGCCGCCCAAGTTGAACGACCTCAAGGCATACCAGAGACAGAACTACCCCACAATCCTCGGGCATTCACAACGCCCAACTACGGCATCACTCGTCATTGGCAGCTGTTCACGGATCGACAGCTTGTCGCCATGACTGTGTTCTGCGGCCTAGTGGGTGAGGCGCGTACGAGGATCCTTAACGACGGCGGAAGCGAAGACTATGCCGACGCTGTGGCCACGTACCTCGGGTTGGGAATCGGGCGTCTTGCCAACCGATGCTCAAGCCAATGCTTCTGGGACGCCGGAGGCGAGGGCGTGATGCAAGTCTTCGCTCGTAACGCATTACCCATGGTCTGGGTTTATGCTGAGGCCAACCCGTTTTCCGAGTCGTCTGGCAACTTCACTGGTCAGATCGGGTACCTCGTGGAAGCACTCGCCCGCACGCCGGCGTATGGTCAGGCGGTAGTGCAACAGGTCGATGCCGCCGCACTGATAGAGCGTCCCGGCGTAGCCGTCGCTACCGATCCTCCCTATTACGACAACGTTCCGTATGCTGACCTCTCCGACTTCTTCTATATATGGCTGCGACGGTGTCTGGCGCGAATCTACCCGGAGCTGTTTAGCACTCTTCTCGTCCCTAAGGCCCAAGAACTAATCGCCGAGCCATCAAGACAGGGGAGTTGGCCTGCAGCTGCTGCCTTCTTTGAGGCCGGCCTGCGGAGTGCATTTGAGAACCTGCTCGCAGTACAGGACGAGTCCTTTCCCCTCACAGTCTTTTACGCTTTCAAACAGTCTGAGGACACCGACGACGGAGCCGGCAGAGTCTCGACCGGCTGGGAGACGATGCTGCAAGGCCTTCTCGATGCTGGCGCGTCGATTACTGGCACGTGGCCGGTCCGAACTGAACAGCCGGGAGGCCTCCGGGAGGTCGGACGTGCTGCCTTGGCGTCCTCCATCGTTCTGGTATGCCGGAAGCGGCTCACGACAGCACCACTCGCGACACGCAAAGAGTTCGTAGGTGCCCTTAGATCTGAGCTTCCCATCGCGCTCCACCAGTTGCAGGCCGGCAACATCGCTCCAGTCGACTTGGCACAAGCGTCGATCGGGCCTGGAATGGCGGTCTACTCGCAGTACGCCAGAGTCATCGAGGCCGATGGCAGCATCATGAAGGTGCGGGCTGCGTTGGGGATTATCAACCAAGTCTTGGACGAGATTCTTTCTGAGCAAGATGGTGACTTCGACGCAGATACCCGCTGGGCTCTCGCGTGGTTTGACGAGGCGGGGATGGAATCCGGCTCGTTCGGCAAGGCCGAGACGCTCTCAAAGGCAAAAAACACAGCCGTCAACGGCCTAGTCCAAGCTGGCATTATCGAGCAGAGGGGCAACAAGGTTCGACTCTTCGCACGAGCCGAACTGGACGAGTCATGGAATCCAACCCTCGACACAAGACTCACCGTCTGGGAAGTCGCTCAGCACCTCATCCTAGCCCTAGAAACCGGCGGCGAGTCGGAAGCAGCCGATCTCCTTCGCCAGGTCGGCGAACTCGGGCAGACCGCGAAGGAACTCGCGTACAGGCTATACGTGATCTGCGAGCACAAGAAGTGGACTAAGGAGGCCCTGGCTTACAACGCCCTTGTGGTGGCTTGGCCCGAGATCTCTCGTCTCGCTGCAGGGGAAAGCACATTCCGGACTGTGCAGAAAGGAATGCTTTGATCACAACGGCGGAAGCATTCCTCGGGGTGTTCGGATTTAGGACGTGCGATCGTGTGCAGCACGAGGATGCAAGTGACACTGCGCCGGCGCTCGGCTGGTCATCAATGTCGGTAAGGCCTTGCCAGGTCACCGGGGCAGCGTCGGCCTGAATGGAGACCTGACCGATGGCGACGACGAACCATGAGCGAGTGGGTAAGGCCCTCGCTATCCTGAGTCACGGCCTGGCACCCTTCGTGGCCCGAGAATGCAAGGCGAGGTACGGCGACGCCTGGCTCCATACGGTCACCCGCGCGGATCCGGCGGCCAGCCAGTCGACCAAAACCATCTCACCTACCGATGCCCAGTTTCTGTTGAAGGTCATGTGGGACGAGTGGCAACTGATCTTTCGTTCGACGCTCGGCCAAAGCGAACGCTCGTACGTTAGTGAGCTGCGCTCTGTTCGTAACCGCTGGGCCCACCAGGACTCGTTCTCCGGCGACGACGCCTATCGTGCCCTCGATTCGATGCACCGCCTGCTCCTTGCCGTGTCCGCTGCGGACGAAGCAGTCGAGGTGGACAGAATGCGGCAGGACCTCCTGCGATCACGCTTTGCCGAGCAAGCCCGTCAGACGCAACGCAAAGCGGCAGTCGCACCCGTCGAGGGACAACCTTCAGGCGGTCTGAGGCCGTGGCGCGAGGTGGTCACCCCTCATCCCGACGTCGCGTCAGGCCGGTATCAACAGGCGGAGTTCGCGGCTGACCTGCACCAAGTCTGGCGGGACGAAGCCGCCGACGAGTATGGGAAGCCGGTCGAGTTCTTCCGTCGCACCTTCCTGACCGACGGTCTTCGCGAGCTACTCCTGAATGCCGTGCGCCGGTTCCGGAAGGAGGGCGGTGACCCCGTCGTCGAGCTGCAAACCAACTTTGGCGGCGGCAAGACCCACTCCCTCATCGCCCTCTATCACCTGGCTGCTGGGTATCCGTCGCACGAGCTCCCCGGCGTTGAGGCGATGCTTGCCGACGCGGGCTTAGAACCTTCCCCGCCCGCGACCAGCGCTGTGCTTGTTGGCCAGATGATCTCGCCCGGCGTCACCTACGACAAGGGCCACGGCATCAGGGTCCGCACGCTCTGGGGCGAGCTGGCCTGGCAGCTCGGCGGCGCTGATGGCTACAAGCTGGTAGCTGAGGCGGACGCCACGGGGACGAGTCCCGGTGCGGCACTCGTCGACCTGTTCCGGCGTTACTCGCCGTGCCTAATTCTGATTGACGAGTGGGTGGCCTACGCCCGCCAGCTCTACGGGGTGGATGGCCTCCCCGGCGGATCGTTCGACGCCCAGTTCACCTTCGCCCAGGCCATCGCTGAGGCGGCCCGGTCAGTCGAAGGAGCGCTGCTCGTCGTCTCAATTCCTGCCTCCGACATCGAGGTCGGAGGTGAGGGAGGCAAGGCCGCTCTTGAGCGCTTGAAGAACGTGATCGGTCGAATGGAGTCGTCGTGGCGTCCGGCGTCAGCCGAGGAGGGCTTCGAGATCGTCCGCCGTCGCCTGTTCGATGACCTTCCCGCCGACGCAGCCCCAGCACGCGATGCCGTGGTGAAGGCCTTCGGTCAGCTCTATCGGGCACAGAAGGCCGAGTTCCCGTCCGGCTGCTCGGAGGGCGATTACGAGCGCCGGCTCACCGCCGCCTACCCAATCCACCCCGAGTTGTTCGATCGGCTGTACGGGGAGTGGTCCACCCTCGACAAGTTCCAGCGCACCCGTGGTGTTCTGCGGCTCATGGCTGCGGTGGTTCACGAGCTCTGGGAGAGGAATGATTCCAGTCTCCTGGTGATGCCGGCGACGATCCCGATCGACGCCTCCCCAGTCGCCTCCGAGCTCACTCGGTATCTCGAGGAGGGCTGGACACCGGTCATCGAGAGCGACATCGACGGGCCCAACGCGCTGCCGCTCCGCCTGGACCGCGAGAACCCGAACCTGGGGCGGTACTCGGCCACGCGCCGAGTGGCCCGGACCATCTACCTGGGATCCGCCCCGTTGCAACAGGTCGCCAACCGGGGTATCGACGACCGCTCGATCAAACTCGGCTGCGTCCAACCAGGCGAGTCGCCTGCGACCTTCGGTGACGCCCTACGACGTCTCACGGATCAGGCGACCTATCTCTACGTCGACGGACAGCGGTACTGGTACTCGCTTCAGCCGTCGGTCACCCGGCTGGCCCAGGATCGAGCGGCGACGCGTTTCACGGGTGATGACATCGACGAGGAGATCCGTCGGCGCCTGGCCATCGCTACTGCGGCCGGCCAGCGGGGCGAGTTCGCCAGCGTCCACCCCGCACCGCGATCACCGGCCGAGGTTCCAGACGAGCCTGAGGTGCGCCTTGTGGTGCTCGGACCTGAGCACCCCCATTCCGGGAAGACGGCTGATAGCCCGGCGCGAGTCGCGTCCCAACACTTCCTGGACAAGCGGGCGGCCGGCGACCGCCTGCATCGCAACATGTTGGTGTTCCTCGCACCGGACAAGGCCCGCCTGGAGGAGCTTCGCCAAGCGGGACGCGACTATCTCGCCTGGAAGTCCATCGACGCTGAGAAGGAAACACTCAACCTCGACAACTTCCAACGTCGCCAGGCGGAGACGAAGCGAGGTCAGTTCGACGACGCCGTGACCCAGCGCATCGGTGAGACATTCGCCTGGGTGCTTGTTCCGACGCAGACCACCAACGACCCCATGGTGTCCTGGGAGGAGACCCGCGTAGGCGGCCCTGAGCCCCTAGCCGTGAGGGTGGCCAGGAAGCTACGTGCCGAGGAGTCGCTCATCAGCGAGTACTCCGGTGTACGGCTCCGCATGGACCTCGACCGTGTTCCGCTCTGGCGAGGCGATCACGTCAGGTTGAAGCAGCTCTGGAGCGACTACAGCCAGTACCTCTACCTGCCACGACTGCGGAGTTCCGCTGTTCTGCTCGACGCCGTTCGATCAGGCGTTGCGCTTCTCACTTGGGACCCCGACACGTTCGCCTACGCCAGCGCCGTCGACGAAGGCACCGGCCGGTATGGCGGACTGGTCGGTGGGCAGCACGCCGCCGTCGTGCTCGACGCCGAGTCAGCACTCGTGAAGCCCAACGCGGCGTCGCCACAGATGGGCGCTGAGAGAGCAGCGGAAGCTGGATCCGGTCGGGTCGACGAGAAGACTCCGGCCACGTCGGACACGAAAGCGCCGTCAGGCGAGGGCGGCGGGCTAGCTCCGGGCGGTGTCAAGAAGCCGACCCGGTTCTACGGCAGGGTGTCGCTCGAGCCCGTGCGGATGTTGCGGGACCTTGGCGACATCGCCGATGCCATCGTGGGCCAGCTCGGCCGAGCGCAAGCCAACGTGACAATCGTCGTGGAGATCGAGGCGACAGCGGCCGAGGGGTTCCCCGAGGATGTTCGGCGGACGGTGAGCGAGAACGCTCGAACCCTGAAGTTCGAGACGCAAGAGTTCGAGGACTAAACGGTATGGCTCGCGGCGGCGGCGCGGGATGATCCTGGCATGGTGGCCGACCTCCTCGACCTCATCGACAGCGACCCATCGGTCGTGCATGGGCAGGCCCGGTTCCGCGGCACGCGTATCCCTGTGAGCGTGGTGCTCGACTGCCTCGCAGCCGGCATGACGGACGCCGAGATCCACGACGAGTTTCCGGCCCTCCCGGTCGACGCGACCCTCGCCGCGCTTGCCTACGCGGCGAGGGTCGTCCGGGAGGAGCGGTAGCCCTGCGGCGCCGGCCGCCGTCACTGGGACGGCGGCGTGCGGTTGCCGGCGATCCACTCTTCGATGTCAAGGGGGTCGAACCGCAAGAGGTGGCCCCACTTGATGAACGGGATGCGGCCCTCTTGGACGAGCCGCCGCACATGCCGGATGCTGACGCCCAGTCGGTTTGCCACCCAACCGATGCCAACCAGTTCGCGCAGAACCGTTCCGCCTCCTGACTGCCCACTGCTCTCACTCATCTGTCGCCCGCCAGCAGCATGGGACCACCGTGAGCTGAGTTTCGCCAGCAGCATGGGACCACCCCGTCGCCAGTGATGGGACCACCCGGGTATCCACCAACGCCGGTTCTGCTGCCGGTGGAATCGCCGCCATCGGTCAGTGGACCAGGAGGGCGGCGATGGTGTTCCGGGAGGTGCGTGTGTTCGAAGTACGCGAGATCCTGCGGCTGTGGATGCGGGGTGAGAGCCTGCGAGCCGTCGAGCGGTTGGCGGGCGTCGACCGCAAGACGGTGCGGCGCTATGTGGAGTCGGCGACCGGGCTCGGCCTGGCCCGCGACGGCGGGGAGGGCCAGCTCGACGAGTCGATGATCGGCTCGGTAGTGGAGGCGGTGCGCCCGCACCGAAGCGACGGCCACGGCGAGGCGTGGCGGCTGGTGGTGGCCAACCACGACCAGATCAAGGCCTGGCTCGACGCCGGCCTGACCGTGGTCAAGGTCCACGACCTGCTCACCCGCAAGGGGGTGGTCGTGCCCGAGCGGACGCTGCACCGCTACGCCCTGGAGGTCCTCGGCCACCGCCGGGGACGGGGGCCGACGGTTCGGGTCGCCGACGGTCGACCCGGCGACGAGTGCCAGGTCGACTTCGGGCGCATGGGTTCCCTGCACGACCCAGCCACCGACCGAACCCGGGCCGCCTACGCCCTGATCTTCACCGCCGGCGTGAGTCGGCACAGCTTCGTGTGGGTCAGCTTCACCCAGACCACCCAGTCCGTCATCGAGGGCTTCGAGGCGGCGTGGGCCTTCTTCGGGGGCGTGTTCCGAACCGTCATCCCCGACAACCTGAGCGCCGTCGTGGACAAGGCCAACAAGCTCGAGCCCCGGTTCAACCAGGCCTTCGTCGAATACGCCCAGAGCCGGGGCTTCGCCGTCGACCCGGCCCGGGTGCGGCATCCCCAGGACAAGCCCCGGGTGGAGCGCACGGTTCCCTACGTGCGGGCGTCGCTGTTCGCGGGCGAGCACTTCGTCGACCGCGACCACGCCCAACGGGCGGCCGAGGTCTGGTGTCGGGACAAGGCCGGCATGCGGGTCCACGGCACCACCCAGTGCCGTCCGGCGGAGCTGTTCGCCCTGGAGGAGAAGGCTCAGCTGCTGCCGGCGCCGACCACCGCCTACGACCTGCCCACCTACCCGAAGCCCAAGGTCCACCGCGATCACCACATCGAGGTCGACAAGGCGCTCTACTCGGTGCCCGGCAACCTGATCGGCCACAACGTCGAGGTCCGAGCCGACCGCGCCCTGGTCAAGGTCTTCTTCCGGGGCCAGCTCATCAAGGTTCATCCCCGCACCACGCCTGGGGGCCGCATCACCGACCCGGCCGACCTGCCGTCGGAGCGCACCGCCTATGCCCTGCGGGACATCGAGCACCTCAAGCGCATGGCCGCCGGCCACGGACCGGCGATCGGCGCCTACGCGGCGGCGCTGCTGGACAGTCCGCTGCCCTGGACCCGAATGCGTCAGGTCTATGCCCTGCTCGGCCTGGTCAAGCGCTGGGGGGCGGCCCGGGTCAACACAGCCTGCGCCAAGGCGCTGGAGACCGAAGTCGTCAACGTGCCGCTCATCGGCCGCATGCTGGACCGGGCCACCGAGAACGATCAGGAGGAAGCTCCACCGGGCGTTGCTCCGGCCGGACGCTTCGCCCGGGACGCCGAGCACTTCGCCGTCACCCAACAACCGCCTCTCGACGCCGCCGGCGGTGACCGGTGAGCGCCCCCGCCCCCACCATCTCGGCCGAGCTCAAGGGCCTGCTGCGCCAGGTCAAGCTCGGGCGCTGCCTCGACACCCTTCCCGAGCGCCTGGCGCTGGCCCGGACCGGGGCCATGGGCCACGCCGAGTTCCTGGAGCTGGTGCTGGCCGACGAGGTCACCCGCCGGGAGACCTCCTCGGCCACGCTGCGGGCCCGGGCCGCGGGGCTCGACCCGACCATGTGCCTGGAGAACTGGGACGACTCCTCGGCGGTGACCTACGACCGCCAGACGTGGGCCGAGCTGTGCTCGCTGCGCTTCATCGACGGCGGCCACAACGTGGTCGTCATGGGTCCCGTCGGGGTGGGCAAGACCTTTCTCGCCACCGCCCTCGGTCACGCCGCCGTCCGTCGCCGCTACAGCGTGCGCTTCGAGCGCTGCGACCGCATGCTGCGCCGCCTGCGAGCCAGCCGCCTCGACAACAGCCACGACGCCGAGATCCGCAAGCTGCTGCGGGTCGACCTGCTCATCGTCGACGACTTTGCCCTCCAGCCCCTCGACACCGCTGACACCGCCGACGTCTACGAGCTGATCGTCGAGCGCCACCGCTCGGCGGCCACCGTCGTGACGTCGAACCGGGAGCCCGTCGAGTGGCTCGCGCTCATGGCCGACCCACTACTGGCCCAATCCGCCATCGACAGGCTGCAGTCCGCCGCCTACGAGCTCGTCTTCGACGGGGAGTCCTACCGCCGCCGGCAGAAGCCCGGCCTCAGCCCCCTTGACCCTCCGCCGCCCGCCCCGCGATCATCACGTCGCCGACGCTGATTGAATGCCCGACCCGGTCCCATGCCACTGGCGAAGACCCGGTCCCATCATGCTGGCGAGCGACAACTCATCGTCATTCCTCCTCCGTGCGTCGCCATTTCCGCCATTGGAACCACTACGGGTGCGCCCGATGGCTGAACCGGACAGGAAATCTCGATTCTCGAGAAAGTTCCCGAGAACGGGCCCACTGACGAGCATGAGATGGCACGTCCTGGAGGACACCGGCAACGGCCCGATCCGACTGACGTGAACATGCTCATGCTGAGTTCTTGCCTCGCGAAGCGCGGCGCCCCTCGAATTCGCGCTCTCCTCCGAATTCATCGACGGTCCTCCTCCGTGCGTCACCGTGACGCCCGTCTATTGACTACGGGGCCTGCTTCACGGCCGGTACTGACAGGAGAATTTTCCTACTCGAAAATCTCAGGGATGCGACCTCTGAACGACCCGAAAGGACATGTACCGCCCACCTCCGGATCAAGACCCCACCGCCAACAAGTCCGCAGGCGATCACTCCTAGCTCAGAAGCCTTGATCGGGACGCCGAGCAGAATTCAAGAGCTGAATCACCGAGTCACCAGCAGTGACCACCAGTGACCGTACCGACTCATTGCCAGCCACGACGACCATCTCTAACCCAACATTTACCGCCATAGACCGCAGCATACCGATCAAGGTGATACCTCTTTACAGACCAGAAGCCCTGACTACATACTGCAAAAGAGACGGAACACGATTGCAACCAGTGGGTTGCCGGAGGACCTTGCCGACGTGGCGTGGATGCGGATGATGGGAGTGGATTCGGTCGAGTACTACCGCTCGACGGTGCTCGCCCGGGGGGACGACCATCCCGGCCAGGCCCTCGCCTACTACGCCAGCCGAGGCGAGACGCCGCTGCTGTGGGCCGGTACTGGCGCCCGGGCTCTCGGCCTGGAGGGGGCGGTGAGCGACGAGCAGTACGAGGCCCTCTTCGGATCGGGCGGTGCTTGCGACCCCACCACCGGCGAGCGCCTCGTCACGACCAAGCGTCCGGGCCTGGAGCTGGTGATCTCGGCCCACAAGTCGGTCGCCGAGTTGGGGGTCATCGGCCGGCCCGAGGACATGCACAAGATCATGGACGCCGAGCGGATCGCGACCCTGTCCTACCTCGACGACCTCACCCGACGTATCGGCGGCCGCCGGGGACGTGACGCCGAGCGCACACCAACGGAGGGAATGATCTACGCCACCACCCGCCACGCAACCTCCCGGGCCGGTGATCCCTGCCCGCACGACCATGTGCTCGTCGCCAATCTTGTCCGAATGAACGACGACAAGGGCGGCTGGAAGGCGGCGGACACCGCCCTGTGGCGCGAGCACCTGCACGCCGCCACCATGTTAGGGCGGATGGCCTCCGCCCAGCGGGCCGTCGAGCTGGGCTACGGCATCGTCGCCGACGGCGGCCCGTCCGGCAGGCTCGGCCACTGGGCCATCGCCGGCGTCCCCGAGGCCGTGATGGAGGTGCACTCCAAGCGGGCGGCCGAGATCCAGGCCGAGATGGACGCCGCGGGTCACGAGTCCTACCGGGCCCGCAACGTCGCCGCCCGAGCGACGCGCGACCCCAAGCGTCACACGCCCGTGGGCGAGCTGCTGCCCCGCTGGAAGGCAGAGATCGAGGCGGTGGGCTGGAGCGTCGAGCGCGTCGTCGCCGCCGTGGAGCACGAGGCCGCGGCTTACCGCCGGCCCGATCCGCACCTGAGCAACTACGAGTTGCGGGCCGTTGCCCAGGAGGCCTTGGCCGATGACGGCCCGCTGGCCACTCGCAAGATCTTCTCCAAACGGACGTGATCGTCGCTGTCGTGCCGCACCTCTATGGACGAGACGTGTCCGAGCTCGCCCGTGTCGTGAAGCGCACCCTGTCCGATCCCGAGGCGGTGCGACTGCTGGGGGTGGCCGGCGCGCACCAGCCCGCCTACGCCACCGCCACCACCATCGCCCGGGAGGAGGCCATCGCCCGCTCCGTCGAGTCCCAGCCTCCCGACGCAACGCAGCCTGTGTGAGCGTCGAGGCGGCGCAGGAGGCCGTGGCCCGGGCCGAGGAGCGGCTCGCCCGTCCGCTGACCGACGGCCAGCGCCAGGCGGTGGAGGCGATGCTCACCTCCGGCCGGGGGGTGGAGCTGGTCGTCGGCCTGGCCGGCTCGGGCAAGACGACGGCGCTGGCCGCCACCCGGGATGGCTTCGAAGCGGCCGGCTTCGTGGTGGTGGGAACCTCGACGTCGGGCCAGGCCGCCCGCGCCCTCGATCGGGAGGCAGGCATCGACAGCCGCACCCTGGCCTCGCTCAACTACCGCATCCAGCACAACACCCTGCAGTTGTCGCCCCGTCACGTGGCCGTGCTCGACGAGGCGGCCATGACCGACGACGCCGCCTTGGTCGCCCTTCTGGAGGCGGCCCGGGAAACGGGAGCCAAGGTGGTTGCCGTCGGTGACCCCCGTCAACTCTCCTCGGTCGGCCCCGGCGGTGGCTTCGAGGCCCTTGTCTCCCGGTTAGGCGGAGCGGTTCACGTGCTGAACGAGAACGTCCGCCAGACCGATCCTGTCGAGCGCAACACCCTTGCCCTCCTGCGCTCAGGCGACGTGGAGGCGGCCGTGGTCTGGTACGCCCGCTCCGGTCGCATCTCCGTGTCGCCCGATCGGGACACGGCGCTGGACGCGGTCGTCGCCGGATGGGCGGCCGATGTCAGACAAGGTGCGGCGCCCGCCATGTACGCCTGGCGCAGGGCCAACGTGGCCGAGCTGAACCGCCGGGGACGCGCGACATGGGACGAGCTCGGGAAGCTGTCCGGTCCCGAGCTGATGGTCGGGAATGCGTCGTACCGGGCCGGCGACCGCATCGTCACCCTCGCCCCCGGCGCAAGAGGGGAGATCGTGACCTCGGAGTGCGGCACGGTGCTGGCCGTCGACGTTCGCAATAGGGATCTCGCCGCCACCATGGACGACGGGCGCATCCAGCGCTTCGGCCCCGAGGAGCTCGCCGCCGACCACCTGGCCCATGGCTACGCCGTGACGGTCCACCGCTCTCAGGGGGCGACGGTGGCCCGGGCCCACGCCCTGGAGGACGGCGGAGGACGAGAGCTGGCGTACGTGAAGATGAGCCGGGCCCGGGAGTGCTCCACCGTCTACGTGGTGGCTGACTCGCTCGAGCAGGCGACCGAGGACCTCGGCCGGTCATGGGCCCAGTCCCGGAGAATCGGCTGGGCAATCGATAGGGGCCCCGGCTCCCGGCCTCGAGCTGGAGAGGTCGCTGTCCCGCTCCCCGGATGTGTCGGCCAGCCTGCGCCACGCCCGCCTGGTGGCCGAACGGGAGGCGGTGGCGGCAGTGGTCCCCGTCGATCCGGGCTACGCCTACGGCCGGGCCGAGGACCGGGTGCGCCGGCTGAGTGGCCAGCTCAACGATCTGAACAGGGCGGAGGGGTGGGGCGTCTGGAAGGGAACTCCCGTGGGCCAGGCCGCCATCGACTGGCAGGCGGCGGTGCGGGAAAGAGACGGCAGCCTGGCCCAGGCCAACGACGTTGGCTGGCGCGAGGCGCACGGCCTGCGCAAGCGATCACGAGCGGCGGCCGAGCGGGTGGGGCCCCTTCGGGAGCGGTTCGATGCCCTGGCCGCTCCCGAGCGGGCGCGCCTGGACGCCGAGCTACCCGAGGCGAAGAAGCTGTTGGCCGAGCTGGAGGGCCGGTACTACGGCAATCTGCATTTCCAGATCAAGCACCCCGAGGCCCTTCGTCGCCTGGACCACCTCGACAACCAGATCGCCACCGTCGGCTACGAGCTGGACCTTCAGCGTCAGGGCCTCGACGGCGTCCCCGCCCAGCCCGCGCCGGTGCACCAACCACATCCGGGCTTGGAACGAGCTCCGGGCCTGGAACGAACCATAGAACCGGACTTCGGACTGGGACTCTGAAGGCTGGGCAAGCCCGGCGCCCGGGGGCGCCGGGCGATCTCCATGGTGGGTGGAGTGGTGCCCGCCGGCCTCAAGGCCAAGCCCTGCGGGCGTCGGCTGCGCCGCCGGCCTTGACCCCGGCTCTGCTTGCCGTCGGTGGCAAAGGTCGGCACATCCTAAGGCGGCTGACTCGTAACCACCTGATTTCCCTGTAGCGCCCATCACGGGCACGGCGGCCGGCAGGCACGCG